>CAIXQT010000072.1 GCA_903921665.1 uncultured Opitutia bacterium | reverse complement strand
ATCAAGGAGATCGGCGTCGCCGGCGTTCCGGGGTCGTCGTTCTTCCGCGAGCCCGAGCATCGTTATATCCGTTTCCACTTCGCCAAGAAGGAGGACACGCTGAGGGCCGCCGGGGAGAAGTTGGGGCGAATAAAAAGTTAGGTGTTGGCGGTTAGCGGTTGGCGGTTGGGAAGATCAGCGAGCAAAGGGAGACCGGATGATTGGCTGGGGTGTGCTGCCTTGGGGTAGGGACGCGACGACGTCGCGTCCGTGGGCGGATGGACGCTGGAATGGCCAAAGACTTTGACCGGTAATCCGCGTGTGCTGATGCGAACGGCGGCCATGGCAATGGCCGCCCTACCTTCAGCCGACGATCTTCTTATACGGCTCGCCTTCGTTCTGCGTCGGGCGTTCGGGGCGGCCCTTGTAGCGATAGGTCAGGCCCATGTTATCGATGCCGAGCAGCCAGAGGATGGTCGCGTGCAGGTCGTGGACGTGGAGAGGCGTCTCCGCGGCGCGGAGGCCGAGGTCATCGGTGCTGCCGATGGTCTGGCCGCCTTTGACGCCGCCGCCGGCCATCCACATCGTGAAGCCGGTCGGGTTGTGGTCGCGACCGTCGCCTTTCTCGGACATCGGGGTGCGGCCGAACTCGCCGCCCCAGACGACGAGCGTGTCTTCGAGCAGACCGCGCGACTTCAGGTCCTTGAGCAAGCCGGCGACGGGCTTGTCCATCGAGGCGCAGAGCCCGGCGTGGTTCGATTCGATCTTGGCGTGGGCGTCCCACTTCGAGCCGGCGCCATGGTAGATCTGCACGAAACGCACGCCTTGTTCGACCATGCGGCGGGCCAGCAGGCAGAGGCGGCCCATGCCTTCGGTCGTCTTGTCGTCGAGGCCGTAGAGCGTGCGCGTGGCTTCCGTCTCGCCGGTCAGGTCGACGACGCCGGGGGCTTCGGCCTGCATGCGCGCGGCCATCTCATAGCTGGCCAGGCGGGCGCCGAGTTCGGAGCGGTCGGGGTAGCGCGCGGCGAAGTCCTTGTTCACGCTGTTGATCAGCTGCAGCTTGCTCTTCTGCAGGTCGGCGCTGACGGCTTCGGGCGTATTGAGGTTCGGGATCGGCTCGGAGCCGCCCGAGATGCGCACGCCTTGGTAGACCGCCGGCATGAAGCCGGCGCCCCAGTTGCGCGGTCCGTTGATGACGGTATTCTGGTTGTCCTGCATCACGATGAACGAGGGCAGGTTGCGGTTCTCGGAGCCGATGCCGTAATTGATCCAGGAGCCGAGCGACGGCTTGCCGGCGAGGATCGAGCCGGTGTTCATCTGGCAGACGCCGGCGGAATGGTTGATGCCGTCGGCCTTGCACGAGCGGATGACCGCGAGGTCGTCGGAGCACGAGGCGATGTGCGGGATCCAGTCGGAGAACCATTGGCCGGACTGGCCGTATTGCTTCCACTCGCGCTTCGAGGCGAGCAGGGGCGACTTCGATTCGCCCATCGCGGTGATGACGGAGCCGAAGCTGTCGGGCAGGCGTTGTCCGGCCAGCTTGTTGAGCAGCGGCTTCGGATCGTAAAGGTCCATCTGCGACGGACCGCCTTCCATGAAGAGGAAGATCACGCTCTTGGCGCGCGGCTTGATCTGGCCGACGCCGGGCTGGAGCGGCGTGCCGGCGGCGGGCACGACGATGTCCTTGGCGAGCAGGTCGGTGAAGGCCATGGCGCCGAGGCCGAGGCCGGCGCTGAAGAGGAAGTCGCGACGCGAGGTGGTCGCTTCGACGCGATGGCAGCGTGGGTCGTTCATTCGACGTAGAGGAATTCGGAGGAGTTGAGGAGGGCGTGGCAGAGCGCGGCCAGCGGCGCTTGGGCGGTCTTCGCGGCGCTCGGCGTCACCTTGGCTTCGCCGAAGGCCAGGTCACGGCCCTTGCCGGAGGAGTCGCGCATCGTGCCGGTCTTGGTCTCGAAACGCCAGAAGCCGAGGGCGCTCGGCTTGATGTCTTCGTTAGAGTAGAGCAGCGCCGGGTCGTCGAGCGCGCCGGCGCTCAGCCGGAGGTCGTCGATGACGCCGTGGAAGGAGCTTTCGCGATCGGCGCCCTTGCCGCCGAGCTGGATCGGCTGGGTGGCGGTGCGCACGCCGGTGAGGTTGGTGGCCACGCGGTCGTGCAGGAGGGGCTCGTCGTCGTTCGCGAGGTCCTTGAGCGTGAAGCTCACTTCACCCGGCCCGTTCTTGTCCGCGTAGCGCACGGCCGCGGAGGCGTAGTAGGGTTTGTTCATCTCGATGCGGAGGTTCGAGAACTGGACGGCTTCGCCGAAGGTGCCGTCGAGCAGGGGGCCGTGGGCTTGGAGGACGAGCACGCGCGGGGCGCGGCGCGACTTCTGGCCGGTCACGCCGAACTGCCAGTAGCCGTCATCCTTGCCCTTGCCGACCTGGGCGGCGATGACGCGGACGGCGCCGGTGTCGCTCACGGAGCGCGGGACGATGACGCCTTCGATGGTGAAGCCTTGGGCGAGGTCGGCCGCCGCGACGCCGGGCGCGAGGAACGGCTTGCGGTGGCCGGCGTCAAGGTGGGCGCCCTGACCGTCGCGGAACGGGACCTTCTCGGGCAGGAAATCGTTGGCGACGGCGGCTTCCACGACCGAAGAATTCTTTTGCGAGCGGACTTCCTTGAGGAACTTGGCCGCCTGCTCGGCTTCGGCCTTGGAGGGTTGGCGGGCGAACAACACCTGATAGACGCGGCGGACCTGGCCGGCCTCGTCGACGGGGATTTCCTTGGCGATGCGCGCCGCGAGGATCTCCCCGCGTTTCAGCATGAAGGGGCTGTTGAGGAGCAGCAGGGATTGGATCGGGGTCGTGGTGACGTCGCGGGACGAGGCGCTACTGAACCACTGCGGCGCGTCGAAGACGTCGGCGAGCGGGTCGCGGTTGTTCCGCATGATGCGCGTGAAGATGCTGCGCACGGGTTCGCCGTACACGACGCTCGGCCCGGCCTGCTTGTCCGACTTCAGGTCGCCCCCGGCGGCGAAGACCGCGTCGCGGATCTGCTCGGCTTCGAGGCGCTGAGGTTGGAAGCGCCACAGCAGGGCGTTCTGCGGATCCTTGAGCTGGCCGTCCTTGGGGGCCGGGTGCTGCGAGGAGCGGCGATAGGCGGCGCTCGTCAGGACGAGCCGGTGCATGGCCTTCTGGTCCCAGCCTTTCGCCATGAACTCCGCGGCAAGCCAGTCGAGCAGTTCGGGGTGGGAGGGAGGTTCGCCGAGGCGGCCGAAGTCGCTCGCGTAGGGAGTCAGTCCGCGGCGGAAGCAGAGCTGCCAGAGGCGGTTCATCGCGAGACGGGCGGTGAAGGGGTTCGACTTGTCCGTCAGCCACTGCGCCAGCGCGGTGCGTCGGCCGGTGGTGGCGCCGTCGGCAGGGGGCGAGATCTTGGCCGGTTCGGCGGGGTAGTTCGCGCTGAGGACGGTGAGGAAGGCGGGCGGGACGAGGGTGTTCTTCTTGGGGATGAGCGCGTCCAGGCCTTGCGCACCGGTCTCGCGCACGGTGAGCACGAAGGGCGGGTCTTCGGGCTTCTGCTTGTCATGTTCGGCCAGCTTGCGCTTCAGGTCCGCGTGTTTCACGCTGTCGGCGCCTTTGATCGAGCGGTCGAGCCGGTTGTATTCGTAGTCGACCTGGCGCCAGGCGAGCGCGGCGACCTGCTGCTCGTAGGGCGTCCGCTGATTCGCAGGCTTGTTGATCATCGCCTGGACGTCGTCCGGGAAGATCTTCACGGCGTTCTCGGTCGCGGTGTCGCGGTATTTCTTTTCGAGCGCGGCGATCTCGTCGCGGATCGGCTTCGTCTGCTTTTCCCAGGCGGCCAGCTTGCGGGCATGCTCGCCGGCTTCCTTCGGCGTCCACGCAGGGCGATTCTCGACCGGCAGGGTGTTGTTGAAGAAGCTCCGGAGGGCGAAGTAGTCGCGCTGCAGGATCGGGTCGAACTTATGATCGTGGCAGCGGGCGCACTGCATGCCGGCGCCGAGGAAGACGTCGCCGGTAGTGTCGGTGATGTCGTTCAGGATGTTATCCCACTGGCTGCGCGCGTCGCGGTTGTTGTATTCGTAGATCCAGTGGCGAAGATAGCCGAGAGCCGTGAGGGCCTGGGTGTCGCCGGGGAAGAGTTCGTCGCCGGCGATCTGTTCTTGGATGAAGCGGTCGTAGGGCTTGTTGTCGTTGTAGGCCTTGATGACGTAATCGCGGTAGCGCCAGGCGGTCGGGCGGAAGTCGTCGATGCGGAAGCCGTCGCTGTCGGCGTAGCGCACGAGGTCGAGCCAGGCCCGACCCATACGCTGTCCGTAGCCGGGCGATGCCAGGAGCCGGTCGACGAGCTTCTCGTAGGCGTGTGGGTCGGTGTCCTTGACGAAAGCGGCGACTTCCTCGGGGGAGGGCGGGAGGCCGGTGACGTCGAAGGTGACTCGACGGATGAGTACTGCGCGGTCGGCTTCCGCGGAGGGGGTGAGGGCTTCCTTGGCGAGGCGTGCGTCGATGAAGCGGTCGATCGGGTGGGCGGACTGCCCGGCGGGGAGTTCGGGGCGTCTGACCGTCTGGTAAGCCCACCAGGCTTTTTCCTTCTCGCCGATGGTGCCCGGAAGGTAACGGCCGGCGACGGGCGCCTTGGTGCGGCTCTTCGGCCAGGTCGCTCCGGACTTCACCCAGTCTTGGAGGAGCGCGACTTCGTCTTTCGTCAGACGGTCGCCTTTGGGCGGCATCATGACATCCGGGTCGGTCGAAAGGATGTTCTGCAGGAAGAGGCTCTTGGCGGGGTCGCCGGGAAGGAGGGCCGCGCCGCCGTCGCCGCCGGTGGTGAGCCCGGCCAGGGAATCCATGACCAAGCCGCCCTTGTTCTTGCCGGCCGAGTGGCTGTGGCACTTGAAGCAGCGGGAGTCCAGGAGGGCGACGGCCTTCTCGGCCTGGTCGTTATCCCCGGCCACGAGTGGGCTGACGGCTGAGGCCAGCAGGCACAAGGCGGACAGGGTGAACGGTCGCACGGGCATCGGGAGGGTCCCTCTAATTGAGGGGTGCTGATTGAGACTGCAAGCCGATGCCGAAGGTTCCCTTAGCGGTCGGCCTTCTTCCAGACTGGGTAGTCCTTGGCGAGCAGGTCACGGGCATATTCGCCGAACCAGCTGTAGCCGTTGCGGCGTTCAGAGCCGATGTCGGCCAGCTGGGGTTTGGGGATGCCGTCCCGGTCGCAGACGAAGGGCGCACCGGTCTTGAGGTCGTAGAAGCGGGCCCAGAGGGTGGGGGCCTTGGGGTCCGGGATCATGACGAGGTCGGGCTTGCCGTCCTTGCCCGTTGTCTTTTCGAGCCGCTGACCGGCGACTTTATGCGTCTCGAACCAGTCGACGGCGCCTTCGATGGCAGCGCGAATCTCCGGCGTGGGCTTCTCGAGGCTCATGAGGAGGCGGACGATACCGACGGATTCGCTGCCGCTGAACGAGGGCAGTTCGTAGGAGCGGGCTTTGGCCGGGGCAAAGGTCGTCTCATCGTGCTGCGCGCACCAGACGGCAGGTTTGCCGTCGACGACGATCTGGCACTTCAGGATGCAGGCGATGCCGAGGTCGAAGGCCTTGCGGCATGCTTCGTGCGTCTGGGGGGCGAGGAAGGCGTAACGCGCGTCGCGAGCGACTTCGCGGACGAATTCCAGGACGCGCACCATCGCGCCGTCGTTGAAGGTGATGCGGTCGTAGTAGCCGTTGCGGAGCGGGAAGAACTGCGGCCACCCGCCGTTCGGATATTGGGCGGAGAGCACATAGGCCAGGCCGCGGTCGAACGATTTCCGGTAGGTCGCGTCCTGCGTCGCGTTGACCATGCGCGCCATGAAGCGGAGTTCGTCGACGGTCGCCTTGTTGTCGAACGTCGGCTGCAGTTTCGCCCGGTCGCCCTCATAGGCCTTGCTGATGGTGTTGGTGTTCTTCGGCCAGCCGCCGGCGTCGGTCTGGAAGCTCAGGATGATGGCGGCGACCTTCTTCGCTTCGGCGGAAGCGAACCAGCTGTCGGGCTTCTTGAGGAAGCGGCGAGCGCTGTCGTCTGCGGCGAGCAGGCTTCCGGAGACTAAGAGCGCAAGGATCAGCAGGGCGGGGCGCATGGTGCGTGAGAGGGACAGGGATAGGGGTAGGGGGTGTCCGGAAGGAGTAAATGAAGGAAAGCGCGGGAGGGCTGTTGCGGTTGTCTTATCGGAATTAATACGCTCCATTGTCCGGGTGCCGCCGCTCATCCTCATCCTTGCCTCCGCTTCGCCCCGGCGCACGGAACTGCTCCGTGAAGCGGGGATCCCCCATCGCGTCCTGGTCGCCGCGGTGACGGAGCATGAGGACCCGACGACCGATCCGGCGAAGATGGTCCTGCATAATGCCCGCCTGAAGGCCGCGGCGGTCTCGCGTCTCCATCCGACGGCCCTCGTGCTTGGCTCGGACACCACGGTAGCGCTCGGCGACCGCGCCCTGAACAAGCCGGCTGACCTCGCGGAGTCCCGCGCGATGCTCCGCAGCCTGTCCGGCCGCGAGCATACGGTGCATACCGGAGTCTGCCTGCTGTGCCCCGCGCTGGGCATCGACGAATCCCATGACATCACCGCCTGGGTCCGCTTCCGCGCGCTTTCCGACGATGACATCACCCGGTATCAGGCCTTGGTGAACACCTTGGATAAGGCCGGTGCCTACGGCATCCAGCAGGGCAAGGAGATCATCATCGACGGCTTCCAGGAGCCCATCTCGACCATCATGGGACTGCCGGTCGAATTCGTGAAGTCGCGTCTCGCCGCGCTGGGTATCCTCGAAAGGCTCACCGCATGAAGGCGCTCCTCCTGCTTCTCCCCGCCTGCGTGCTCGCGCAGGCGCCGGTCTTGAGCGGCGAGGCCGCACTGTGGGGCGCGATCGGCGGCAAGCCGCTGGTCATCCGGACCACGAGCCGACTGGCTGGCGCCATCGATTCCGTCAAGTGGTCCGGCGTGGAGTTCATCGACTCGCACGACCACGGCCGCCAGTTGCAATCCGCCATCAACGCGGACATCGGCGGCGTCTATCACGTCGAGTGTTACAATCCGACCGAAGCGGGTTCGGTCGTCGACGCGCTCGGACCGAAGTCGACCAGCCGTCTGGAGGAGATCTCCGTCCGGGACGGCGTCCTCTCGACGCGCACGCGCATGGCCTTCTGGCTCGCGCCGGGGATGAAGTCGGGCGGCAATGTCGCGTTGAACGATCGGCTGCTCTCCGATCATGTCCTGACCAAGCAGGTGCGCATCGGCCGGCCGGGCATGGACCACGTGCTGGACTATCGGGTGAAGTTCACCGTGCCCGCCGACCGCCCGCATCAGTTCCTCCAGGTCGAGGCGCTGACGGGTTACATGCCTTGGTCCTTCAGCGAGGAGCTGCGCTTCGACGCGAAGTCGTCGACCCTTGTTCCCTTGTCGCGCCAGAACGGCGAGCAGCGCGACCCGGTCGTGCTCTCGACGCCTTCGGGCGACCATGCCATGGGTGTCTTCACGCCGACTCGCCCGCCCGCGGGTCAGCCCGCCGTCGGCTACGGACGGTTCAAGTTCGAGCATGACAAGGTCGTGAAGTGGAACTGCGTGTTCCGTCTCCGTTCGCCCGGCGGCATCAAGCCCGGCGATTACGGCTACCAGCTTTATGTGGTGATCGGCACGCGTGAGGACTGCCGGCGCACGCTGGCGGCTCTGACGCAGGAGTTCGCGGACCGATAATCGCCCCCGCCTACGCTTGAAGTCGGGCCACGGTCGCCTAACTTCGGCTCGTGCAGTCTGAGCGAAACATCGAACTCCGATCCGCGGCCATCGCCGTCGCGGCTTCGCTCGGCCTGCATCTGCTGCTCTTCTGGCTGCTCCCGGACAGCTTCCAGAAAGTCGTGGCCTTCGTCCGCCCGGTCGAAGTCCTGACGGCCCCGGTGAAGATCGACGAAGCCCGGCTGCCGCCGAAACTCCGCTTCGCCGAGACGAATCCGGCCGCCAACCAAGCCGTCCCGAAGGCCACGCCGTTCACGTCCTCCCGTAATCAGACCGCCGCCCAGCCCGTCCCGGAGAAGAAGCCGACCCATTCCCCTTTGCCGAAATCAGCCGGCACCTCCGAGCAGATCAGGCTCGCGCAAGGGAAGCCCCGCTCGATCGACCAATCGGAGGCCGTGCCGGTCGCCCAGCCCTCGATCTCCATGGCCGCGCCGGTCAAGGCTGCGCCGCCGCCCGGACCGGGCAAGTCCGCCGCCAAGGCTTCGCCGGCTCCGGTCGCGGCTAATCCGGATCGTCCGCGCGCCTCCGCGCCTTCCGGTACGTATGGCCTACTGCTCCGTCGGCCGGTCGGCGTGAGCCGCGCCGGCACCATCGCCATCGACGCGCGTTTCAGCAACTATGGCGACTATACCCAACGCATGATGGAAGCCATCCAGTCCAGCTGGTGGAGCATCATCGAACGATCGCGTTTCGATGGCGTCTCCCGCGGCCGCGTGATCGTGAGTTTCCGCCTGCATCGCGACGGCACGGTCACCGACGCCCTGGTCCTCGGCAGCGAGGTCACCCGCGTGATGACCCTCGCCTGCAAGGACGCCGTGATGGCGCCCGCGCCTTATGATATCTGGCGTGCGGATATGGTCGCCATGTACGGCGAGAGCGACACGGTCACGATCAACTTCCATTACTACTGATGACCTTGGCCACTGATTGGATCCCGTTCGGACGCGGCGTACGCGTGGTCGCGACGCATGAATGCGGGCTCATCGCGGTCGAGAAGCCGGACGGCATCCTTTCGCATCCTAATCCCGGCGAGGTCGCGGAGAAGGGCACGATCCTGATCACCGGCAACTACTCCCTCGACGAAGAGGCTTTCCATGTCCGCGACGGCAAAGGCGGCATCCGTCGCGTCTACCTGCTTAACCGGCTCGATTCCCCGACCAGCGGCACGCTGCTGCTGTCGCTCGACACCGACGTCGCCGACCTGGTCCGTAAGATGTTCGCCCGCTCGCAGGTCTCGAAGCAGTACGTCGCGCTGATCCGCGGCCGCGGCCTGCGTGCTCCGCGCGGCACCTGGCAGGATCAGATGTCGAAGTCGAAGGGCCCCGGCGGCGGGGTTCGTTCGGAGACCGGCGCCGGCGTGCCCGCCGTCACGGTCTATGCTTGGCAGCGCGCGGCCGGTGGCACGCTCCCGCTTTCGCTGATCCAGCTCGAGCCGCGGACGGGCCGCACGCACCAGCTGCGCGTGCAGACCGCCGCGCATGGTCATCCGATCCTGGGCGACCGCACCTACGGCGATTTCGAGTTCAACAAGGCCGTGGGTACCGCCCGCGGTTTCAAGCGACTCTTCCTGCATGCCCAATCGACGCAGTTGTCGTTCGATTGGCAGGGCGCGAAGGTCGACTT
>CAIXQT010000071.1 GCA_903921665.1 uncultured Opitutia bacterium | reverse complement strand
GAAGGGGTGGAGGGCGAGGGTCTTGCGGACGTCTTCGAGGTCGATGAAGTCGTCGACCTTGCCGTCGGAGTCGCAGGTGATGTCGACGAGCGTCGCCTGGACCGTCGGGCGTTCGTTGAGGCGGTGGATCGGGGCGATCGGGAAGAGCTGATCGAGGGCCCAGTGGTCGAGCAGCGACTGGAAGACGGAGAAGTTGCAGACGTACTGTTCGGCCAGCATCGAGTCGAGGCGGGCGAGTTCGTCCGGGACGTCGGCGGAATCCTTGAGGTCTTCGCGTATCTGGCGGCAGATGTCCCAGAAGAGGCGGTCGGCGGCGGCGCGTTCTTCGAGGCGCAGGTTACCTAGGCTGAAGCGGGCGTGGGCTTCTTCGCGCTTTTCCTTGGCGTCGTGGTAGCGTTCGAGCGGGTCGAACTTCCGCTTGTTCTTGCGGATGGATTCCAGCTCCTTGATCAGCTGGTGGGTCTTGCCCTTGGAAGTGTCGACCTTGCCGTCGTCGCGGGTGATGCGGTCGACTGCTTCGAAGATCAGGATCGAGTGGGGGGCGACGAGCGCGCGGCCGGACTCCGAGACGATGTCGGGGAGCTCCACCTTGCTCTCCTCGCAGATCTGCTTGATGTTGGCGACCACGTCGCGGGCATAGACTTCCATGCTGTAGTTCATGGAAGACTCGTAGGCCGAGCGGCTGCCATCGTAGTCGATGCCCAGGCCGCCGCCGACGTCGAGGAGACCCATCGGGAAGCCCATGCGCTTCAGTTCGCAGTAGAAGCGGGTGGCCTCGACCACGGCCTTCTTGATCGTGCCGATGTTCGGGACCTGTGAGCCGATGTGGAAGTGGACCAGGCGGAGGGAGTCCTTCATCTTCGCCTTCGTCAGGCGCTGGGCGACCTCGACGATCTCGGAGGCCGTCAGGCCGAACTTCGCGTTCTCGCCGGTGCTGTCGGCCCACTTGCCTTCGCCGGCCGTGGTGAGCTTGACGCGCAGGCCGATGTGGGGCTGCACGCCCATGCGGCGGGCGATGCGGATGATCGCGTCGATTTCGGAGAGCTGTTCGACGACGATGATGGTCTGCTTGCCGAGGCGGCGACCCATGAGGGCGAGCTCGATGTATTCCTCGTCCTTGTAACCGTTGCAGATCAGGAGGGCCTTGCGGTTCTCCAGGAGGGCGAGGGCGATGATCAGCTCGGGCTTGGAACCGGCTTCGAGGCCGAAATCGTATTCTTCGCCGGCGTCGAGGATCTCTTCGACGACTTCGCGGAGCTGGTTGACCTTGATCGGGAAGACGCCGCGGTAGCGACCGTCGTAGTCCTCCTCCTTGATCGCGCTGCGGAAAGCTTCGTTGATCTGCGTCACGCGGTTGCGGAGCAGGTCCTGGACGCGAATCGTGAGCGGCGGCTTCAGGCCGGAGGCTTCGACTTCCTTGACGATGTCCGTGATGCGGATCTTCCGGTGGTCGCCTTTCGGGTGCACGCACAGGTGGCCCTGAGGGTCCACGGAGAAGTTGTTACCTCCCCATCGTTTGAAGCCGTAGTATTCTTCGGCGTCTTTGGTAGTCCAGGGCTGCGGTTTGCTCACGTCGGTAGGGAGGTGGACTTTTTATCCTGCGGGGGGAAGCGCAAGGGGAAATCTCGCCTCGCCGGGCGGCTTACGGCTCGACCCGCCGACCGCGGGCGATTGTCTGACCTCATGTCTGCCGAACCAGTCATCCGAGCGACGATCGCGTTACGGAAAGCCCTGGCAGGCCGTTCGTTTCCGACGCCGGCGGATTTCGTCTACCAACCGCTGGACTACGCCTGGGCCTCGCACGAGGCCTACTTGCGTCGGTATGCGGCGAACGGACCGAAGAAGGTGCTATTCCTGGGCATGAATCCCGGACCGTTCGGCATGGCCCAGACCGGCGTGCCGTTCGGCGAGATCGCCGCCGTCCGCGACTGGATGGGGCTGGAGATGCCGGTCGGGCGTCCCGAGAAGGAGCATCCGGGCAAGAAGGTCACCGGCTTCGCCTGCCATCGCTCCGAGGTGAGCGGTCGCCGCCTGTGGGGACTTTTCCAGGAACGTTTCGGTCAGGCGGAGGCTTTCTTCGCCGACCACCTTGTCCATAACTACTGTCCGCTGCTGTTCCTTGAGAACACCAAGCAAGGTCGCAACGTCATCCCCGAGGAATTGCCGAACGAAGTCATGGCGCCGGTGAACAAGGAATGCGACAAGCTGCTCCGCGTGATGGTCGAGACGCTCGGCGTCAGCACCGTCGTCGGCGTCGGCGGTTACGCTGAGACGCGAGCACGCGAGGCCTTGGACGGACTGCTGGTCAAGTACGCGAAGGTGCCTCATCCAAGTCCCGCGAATCCGGTCGCCAACCGCGGCTGGTCGCCGGCGGCGACGAAGGCCTTGGTCGAGCAGGGGGTCTGGTCCTGATGGGACTCATCGAAGAGATCCTCGTCCGACCTAAGCTTCGCCAGAAGCTGTGGGCGTGGTGGTATCCGTTCTTCACGCGACGCGTCCGGGCGCAAGGCGTCGATTTCTTGAATTACGCTTTCCAGGAAGAGGCGGCGGCGCCTTTGGCGCTTTCGGCGGTCGATGAGCCTAACCGTCCGAACATCCAGTTGTATGAGCATGTCCGCGGCGGCGTCGAGCTGCGCGGCTTGCGTGTGCTGGAGGTCAGCTGCGGGCATGGCGGCGGAGCTTCGTATTTCACCCGTACTTATCAGCCCGCGGAGTATGTCGGCATGGATCTCAATCCGGAGGCAATCCGGCATGCCGAGGCCCGACATCGGGTTGCGGGACTGCGCTTTCAGGTCGGTGATGCGCAGAAGCTGCCTTTCCCGGATGCCAGCTTCGACGTGGTCGTCAACGTGGAGGCTTCGCATTGCTACCCTGATTTCCCTGGTTTCGTGGAGGAGGTCGCCCGCGTCCTGAAGCCTGCCGGACGGTTCCGCCACGCCGATCTCCGTTATCGTAACGGCGTGGACGAGTGGGTGGCCGCCTTGGCCAAGCACCCGCAGCTCCGGCTCGACGAGATGCGACTCATCAATCCGGAGGTCATTCGTGGGATGGAACTCAATACGCCTCGTTATGCGGCCATGGTAAAGCAGGCCTTGCCGGGTTTCCTGCAGGCGCTCGCCTTGGATTTCGCCGGTGTCAAAGGCTCGAGATTATACCGCGACGCCCTGAGCGGTGAGATGAGTTATCGGTCGTTCAAGCTGACCAAGCGTCCGGGCTGAGGGATTGCGTTCCATCGCCCCGGGCCCATCGTGTGCTCACCCCCATGAGACTGCTTGCCGGACTTCTCCTTTGCTCACTGCTTTCGCTGGCGGCTGAGCGGCCTAACATCATCTTCATCCTTACCGATGACCAGGGCTACGGCGACCTTGGCGCGCATGGTAATCCCGTCCTCAAGACCCCGAACCTGGACAAGCTTCGCTCCGAAAGCGTGCGCTTCACCGATTTCCAGGTTTCGCCGACCTGTTCGCCGACCCGCAGCGCCTTGCTGACCGGCCGACATGAGTTCAAGAACGGCATCACCCATACCATCCTGGAGCGCGAGCGCATGGCGTTGGGCGCGGTCACGCTGACCCAGCAGCTCCAAAAAGGCGGCTACCGCACGGGCATCTTCGGCAAGTGGCATCTCGGCGACGAAGCCGAGTATCAGCCGAACAAGCGGGGATTCGACGAGGTCTATATCCATGGCGCCGGCGGCATCGGCCAGTCGTATCCTGGCAGCTGTGGAGACGTCCCTGGCAATTCTTACTACGGCCCCACGCTCCTGCATAACGGCAAGTTCGTGAAGACTTCTGGCTATTGCACCGATGAGTTCTTCAAGCAGGCCGCCAAGTGGATCGAAGGCGAGGCCGCGGCCAAGCGTCCGTTTTACGCCTACATCGCCACGAATGCTCCCCACGGTCCTTATAACGCCCGACCGGAAGATGCTGCGCTCTATGAAGGCAAAGGACTTGGCAAGGACACCGAGAACTTCTTCGGCATGATCCATAACATCGACCAGAACGTCGGCCAACTGATGGCCAAGGTCGAAACGCTGGGCATCGCCAAGGACACGCTCGTGATCTTCATGAATGATAACGGCGGCACCGCCGGCACCAAGGTCTTCAACGCCGGTATGCGGGCCCAGAAGGGTACCCCTTTCATGGGCGGCATCCGTGCCATGTCCTTTTGGCGACTGCCGGGACAGTTCATTCCGGCGGACGTCAAAGCACTCGCCGCCCATGTTGATTTCGCTCCGACGATCCTTGAGCTCACCGGTACCCCGGCCTCGGAGCAGATGAAGTCGCAGATCGAAGGGCGCAGCCTGGTGCCGCTGCTACGGGCCAAGGTCGGCGAGGATATCGGCTGGCCGGACCGCGTGCTTGTCACGCACCTCGGCCGCTGGGGTAACATGGTCAAAGGCGTCGATCCAGAGGTCGGTAAGTATGCTGAGACCAGCGTGCGTACCGCCCGTTGGCATCTGGTGTCATCCGCCTCGTTCGCTAAGCCTGGCGCCAAGGGGGCGGCCAAGAAGACGAAGGCCAAGGCAGCCAAGAAGGCCCAGCAGTCTCCGGCCGATTTCGAGCCGACACCTGCCAATTGGCAGCTCTTCGATCTCAGCGCCGATTACGGTGAGACCACCGATGTCGCCGCGCAGCACCCGGAAGTCGTCGCCGACCTGATCGCCAAGCATGATGCCTGGTGGAAGGAATGCCGCCCGATGATGGTCAACGAGAACGTCGCCGGCCCGGCCGAGAATCCCTTCAAGGTGCTTTATCAGCAGCAGGTCGGGCGGTAAGCCGGAGTATGGAGCATAGGCTTTGATGCCTTTGCTCCTGCTCTATGTTCAGGCCAGGAGCTTCTTCACGACTTCGCCGTGGATGTCGGTGAGGCGGAAGTCACGGCCTTGGTGACGATAGGTCAGGCGGGTATGCTCGACGCCCATCAGGTGCAGGATCGTCGCGTTGAGGTCGTGCACGTGGACGCCGTCCTTGACGATGTTGTAGCTGAAGTCGTCGGTCTCGCCGTAGGTCGTACCCTTGTTGACGCCGGCGCCGGCCATCAGGACCGTGAAGCAGCGGGGGTGGTGGTCCCGACCGTAGTTGGTCTCCGTGAGGGAGCCTTGCGAGTAGGTCGTGCGGCCGAATTCGCCGCCCCAGACCACCAGCGTATCATCAAGCAGTCCGCGTTGCTTGAGGTCGGTGAGGAGTCCAGCCGTAGCTTGGTCGGTGTCGTTGCACTGGCCCTTGATGGCCTTGGGCAGGCCGCCGTGGTGATCCCAGCCCATGTGGAAGAGCTGGACGAAGCGGACATCGCGTTCGCAGAGGCGGCGGGCGAGCAGGCAGTTGGAGGCGTAAGAGCCAGGGCGCTTCACGTCGGGTCCGTAGAGGTCGAGCACATGCTGCGGTTCCTTGGACAGGTCGAGCAGGTCGGGGACGCTGGTCTGCATGCGGAAGGCCATCTCATACTGCGAGATGCGGGTCTGAATCTCTGGGTCGCCCAGCACGCCGTGGCGCTGATTATTCAGTTCGGCGAGCTCGTCGAGCTGTTCGCGCCTGACTTCGCGGGGGATGCCTTCGGGATCTTTCAGGTAGAGTACTCGTTCGCCTTTGTTCCGGAGCTTCACCCCTTGGAGCTTGGAAGGAAGGAAGCCTGCGCCCCAGAGGCGGTCGTAGAGCGGCTGGTCGTCGGGACGACCACTGCCGAAGGACGTCATCACCACGTAGGCGGGAAGGTCGGCGTTTTCGCTACCGAGGCCGTAGGCGGACCAGGAGCCGATGCTCGGTCGGCCGGCCAGCTGACTGCCGGTCTGCATGAACGTAATGGCCGGGTCATGGTTGATCGCTTCCGTGTGCATCGCGCGGACGACGCACCATTCGTCGGCTTTCGCCGACATGTGGGGCATCAGTTCGCTGAACCACGCCCCGGACTGGCCGTGCTGCTTGAATTTGAAGATCGAAGGCGCGACCGGGAAGTTTTTCTGACCTGAGGTCATCGTCGTCAGGCGCTGGCCCTTGCGGATGGAGTCAGGCAGGTCCTTGCCACGCATCGCTTCCAGCTGCGGCTTCGGATCGAAAAGATCCATCTGCGACGGCGCGCCGGACTGGAAGAGGTAGATGATCCGTTTCGCCTTCGGTTTGAAGTTCGGGAAGCCCAAGCCGGGATTCGCCGCGAAGGCCGGCGTGCCGATCAGCGAGCCCAGCGCGGCGAGGCCGATGCCGCCGGCGGAACCCTTGATGAAGGTGCGGCGGGATAGGGCCATTTTCGTGGCCTGATCCAGTCCGAGGAATTGACGGTCGTTGCAGTTCATTCGCGGGTGACGGTTTCGTCGAGATTGAGGAGGATGTTGGCCGTGGCCGTCCAAGCAGCCAGCTGGTTGCGGTCAAGGTCGGCGGCGGCCGGGCTCAGGCCTTGGGCGAGCAGCTTGGGCGCGAGGGTGGCGTCGGCCGAATACGTCGCGAGGCGCTTGGCGAGCCCCTTGCGTAGCACGGCGAGTTCCGCGGGCGTGGCATCGCGGCGGACAACCTTGCGGAAGGTCCAGGCGAGTTTGGCGGAGTCGTCGCCAGGTTGACGCAGGGATTGTTCGGCCAGCTTGCGGGCGGCTTCGACGAAGGTGACCTCATTGAGCAGCGAGAGCGCCTGCATCGGCGTGTTGGAACGGGAGCGCTTCACCGTGCAGACTTCACGTCCGGCGGAATCGAAGAGCAGCATCGTCGGCGGAGCCGCGGTACGCTTCCAGATCGTATAGAGCGAGCGGCGCCAGAGGCCCTCGCCCGTGTCGGCCTTGTAGTTGCGCATGTCGCCGTAGACGCTGGTCTCGTCCCAGACCGCCTCGGGCATATATGGCTTCACGCTGGGTCCGCCTTGCTTATCGACGAGCAGGCCGGCCGTCCAGAGGGCTTGGTCGCGGATGACTTCGGCAGGCAGGCGGAAGCGGGGGCCGCGGGCGAGCAGGCGGTTATCGGGGTCCTTCTCGAGCATCTCGGTCGTCACCGCCGCGCTCCGGCGATAGGCGGCGCTGGTCATGATCAGCTTCTGCATCGCCTTCATGTCCCACTGGCGATCGACGAATTCGACCGCGAGCCAGTCGAGCAACTCTGGGTTGCTCGGCCATTCGGCTTGGGAGCCGAAGTTCTCGGAAGTCTTCACGATGCCGATACCGAAGAAACGTTCCCAGGCGCGGTTGACCCAGATACGTCCCGTGAGCGGGTGAGTGCCGCTGACGAGCCAGCGGGCGAAGCCGAGCCGGTTGTTGGGTTCGCCGGCCGGCATCGGGGGCAGGGCCTTGAAGAGGGCGCGTTCGACCTTCGGCCCGATCTTGTCGTATTCGCCGCGGAGCAGCACGAACGCGTCGCGGGGCTTGGGCAGTTCCTTCATCACCATCACGTTCACCGGCGCGGATAAGGCGGCGTCGTGGGCCAGCTTGGCGGCGGCGACCTTGGCGGTGGCCTGCGCGCGCGGGTGTTCGGGGCTGTCGGCGAAGAGTTTCTCGAGCGCCTTCTGGTCGGCCTTGGTCAACTGGTCGGCCGGCTTGGCCAGCAGGCGGCGGGCGGCTTCGGCGGCGGGGTCGGTCTTCAGCGAGAGCAGCTTAGGATCCTGACCGGAAACGTTCAGGCGGAAGCGACCGATGCTATGGTTGGCGAACGAGTCATGTCGCATCACCAGCACCAGCTTGGCGCCGGCGGGAACGGTCGTCGGCGCGATCGTGAAGATCGCTTTTCGCGGAACACGATTCTCGGGCAGGTTGCCGCCGATGGCCCAGCCGGCCTTATCGCTATCGGGTTTCTTCGGCTTGCCCTTCGTCATCGTAGCCGGGGCGAGCTTGGCGATGCTCCAACCCGGCTGGTCGTAATCCGCTTCGGCCTTCACCAGCGGGAGGGCGGTCGACTTTCCGTCGGAGGTCTTCAGGCGGATCTCGAAGGCGCTGAGTACGAAGTTGCCGTTGAAGGCACGCCCGAGGCTCTTGTTCGGCAGCGAGTCATCGGGCAGGGCCTCGAGGCGCACGGCGGTCAGGAGCCCCGGCGCAAGCGTGGCTTCGACCACGTAGGTTTCCTTGGCGGCGGTGCCGCCGGAGACGAGCCATGAGCCGTCTTCGAGTCGCTTGAATTCGGCATTCTCCTTGGCGGACACTTTTTCATCCGGCAAGGCCTGCCAGGCTACGCCTTCCTTCGAGAAGGCCGCTCGCTGACGTTCGAGCCACTTCGTGAAGAGTTCGGGCTGCGCGGTCGGGATCGCCTTGAGGGCGGCTTCCGCGGCGGTGAGGGCGGCCATCGTCTCGTCGAGCTTCTTCTGTTGCTCCTCGGTCGGCAGGGAGAGAAGCGGGGGCGTGTTGCCTCCGCGCCGCGTCGTGCCCGCTCCGCCGAAATCACCGAGCACGCCGGATTCGTCGTTCGAATTGAAGTAGGCGAAGAACTGGTAGAACTCCTTCTGCGAGATCGGGTCGTACTTATGGTCGTGGCAGCGGCAGCAGTTCATCGTGAGGCCCATCCAGGTGGAGCCCGTGGTCTCGATGCGGTCGATGACGTTTTCGGCGAACCATTCCTCCACGATGCGGCCTCCCTCGCCGTTCAGGCGGTGGTTGCGATGGAAGGCCGTGGCCACGATCTGGTCGCGATGGGCGTTCGGGAGCAGGTCGCCGGCGAGCTGCTCGACCGTGAAGGCGTCGAAAGGCTTGTTGTCGTTGAAGGCCTTGATCACCCAGTCGCGATACGGCCACATCGTCCGCTGCGTATCGCTCTGGAAGCCGTTGGAGTCGGCGTAGCGGGCGAAGTCGAGCCACTGCATCGCCATGTTCTCGCCGTAGTGCGGCGAGGCCAGCAGCCGGTCGATGGCCTTGGACCAGGCGTCGGGCGCGGTGTCCGCCAGGAAGGCCTGCAGGTCGGCGTCGGAAGGGGGCAGGCCGGTCAGGTCGAGCGCGGCGCGGCGGAGCAGGGTAGCCTTCGGCGCCTCGCCGTTGGGCTTGAGGCCCTTGGCCGCGAGTCCTTGGGCGAGGAAGGCATCGATCGCGTTGCCGCCAGCAGGAATCTTCGGGACGGCTGGTTTGACCGGCGTCTGGAAGGCCCAGTGTCCTTGGTATTCGGCGCCTTCTTTGATCCACTGTTCGACGAGGGCGATCTGGGCCTTGCTGAGCACCTTGTGAAACTCCGCCGGAGGCATGTGGTCGTCGGCGTCGGTCGTCAGCAGGCGCTTGAGGACTTCGCTCTTTTCCGGATGTCCGGGCGTGATGGCTGGTTCGCCGGATTTGCCGCCCTTGCGCGCGGCATCGAGGGAGTCCAGGCGCAGCTTGCCCTTTACTTTATTCTCGTCGGGTCCGTGGCAGGCGTAGCAGGTATCAGAGAAGATCGGACGGATGTCGCGGTTGAACTGGACGCGTTCGGCAGAAGCCGATGACGCAAAAAGCAGGGCGCCGGCGAGGGTGAGCAGGGGGTGGGGAAGACGCATGGGGCTTGCGATGGGGGATAATTAAGACCCTCGGTGGAGCATAGCAATTAGCAGTTAATAAAAAACCCCTCGAACGAGGGGTTTTGAAAGCCGGCTGGTGGCCGCTTATTTAGACTCGATGACCTTGAGCGAGAGGTTGCGGAAGCCGACCGGGTCGCTGTGTCCGGCGAAGCCGAAGTAGCCGTGGGTGTTGTCCTTGCCCGGATGGGCGCTCTTGCCCATCACCGTGGTCATGTCGACCTTGGACAGGTCGGCGTCAAGGATCACATAGCCGTTCAGTTCCACCTTGATGGTCGAACCCACGACGGTGGTTTCCTGGAAGTTCCATTCGCCGATTTCGCGCTGGTATCCGCGCTGGGCGGCGACCATCCCGTAGGCCGAGCCGTGGACCTGGCGGGGGTCGAGCTTGCCCTTCACCTTGTCGTAGTTGTCGTCGAGCACCTGGAGTTCGCACATGCCGACGTAGGCCGTGTTGCCTTTTCCGGGGAAGCGGATGCAGAAGCCGTTGTTGCCGCCGACAGGGATCTTGATCTCGGTGCGCACGGAGAAGTCCTTCAGGTCTTCCTTGTAGTAGAGATTGCCGCCCTTCTTCGGTTTGCAGAAGATCGCGCCGTCGATGATCTCGTATTCATCGAGGGCGCCGCGCCAATCGGACAGGTCCTTGCCGTCGAAGATGGAATTGAAGCCCTTGTTGCCGTGGGATGCCAGGATCCGGTTGGCTTCGGCGCCGCCGATTTCGCGGACCGCGATATTGCGCCACTTGATCTGGGCGCCGTGCGTCTGGAGGCAGATCGGGCCCTTGGCCGGGATGGCCGCCTTGCGGTCGTAGTAGTTCTCAAGGATGGCATGGTCGACGGTCTGCTTGCCGTTGAGCCAGATGCTGACGCGGGAACCGACCATCAGGATGCGCATCGTGTTCCATTCGCCGGCCGGCTTATCGGCGAGCACCAGCGGGTCCTTGCCGGGCTTGCCGGGGGAGTTGTTCCAAAGGGCTCCGGAGCCGAGCTGGGCGCCGTGCTTGAAGGCCTTCTCATCGGTCGGGTCCCAGATCTGGACCTGAGGGCAGGCGCGAAGGTAGACGCCGGAGTCTCCTTTCGGCGCCATGTTGTATTCGAGCACCAGTTCGATGTCGCCGTATTCCTTGTCGGTCGTGGCGTAGGCACCCGTGCCGGGGTTGACGATTTCGCCGTCCTTGACGGTCCAGTGCTGCGGGAATTCATCGCGCATCTTCTTGAGCGCGGCCTCTTTTTTCTCGCCCGAGAGCTTCGTCACCGCGTGCGGGTTGTAGCCATGCCAGCCGGCAAGGTCCTTGCCGTTGAAGAGCGAGGTGAAACCGGCGGGCGGGGAATCCGCGAAAAGACCGGAAGCCGCGACGGCGAGGAGGGTAGTAAGGAGACGCATGACTAAAGAGGGGTAGGGTAAGGGGTGGGGGTAGGGGTAGGTGGGGTGAATCAGAGGGGTTCGAGGGTGCAGCGTTTGACTTCGAAGGCGCCGCCTTCGACCTGCAGGCCGATGAAGCCTTCGGAGAGATTCGTGCCGGTCGCCTTGTTCACTTCCTTGCCGTTGACGAGGATCGTGACCGTGTTGCCGTCACAGACCGTCGTGTAAGTGTTCCACTCGCCGGCAGGCTTCTCGGCGTCGAGCTGCTTGCCGAGGCGGTAGCCGCGGATCTTGCCAGCCTTGCTCTTCAGCTCGGTGCCGCCGGAGAGCGTCGCGCCATTCCAGAAGTAGAAGTCGCCTTGGTTCTTATGCATCCCCTGGCACTCGATGCTCTTCGGCCAGATGGCGTCAGGCGGCGTCATGTGCACGACCACGCCAGTGTTGCCGGGCTTGGTGAAGCGCCACTCGACCGTGAAGCGATACTGCTTGTAGCTCTTCTCCGTGCGGAGGAAGCCGCTGGGTTTGCCGACGCAGGCGAGGATGCCGTCCTTGATGGACCAGGTGTCCTTGGAGGTCTCGGCCGGGTAGACGACCCAGCCGGCGGTGTCCTTGCCGTTGAAGAGTTCGGTCTTCGCGGTCGGCGTGAGAGCGTCGGCGGCGAAGGCATTGACGAAGGCGGACGCCAGCAGGGCGGCCGTCAGGGTGAGGCGGTGGAGGGGCATGGGATCACCTTATGATTCTACCACATGCCTTGAAGTCTAAACGCCGAATTTAAACGGCGTTAAAGTGTCGTTTACCGCTCAGGCCATGATGCCCTTGACCACCTTGCCGGCGACGCCCGTCAGGCGGACGTCGAGGCCTTGGTACTTCACGTTCAGGCGATGGTGGTCGATGCCCATCAGCGCGAGCATCGTGGCGTGCAGGTCATGGACATCGACGACGTTCTCGACGGCGTTGTAACCGAGTTCGTCGGTGGCGCCGTAGGTCGTGCCGGCCTTGATGCCGCCGCCGGCCAGGAAGACCGAGTAGCCGGCGATGTGGTGGTCGCGGCCGGTGCCTTGACCCATCGGCGTGCGACCGAATTCCCCGCCCCAGAGGATGAGCGTGTCGTCCAACATGCCGCGCTGTTTGAGGTCGTTGATGAGGGCGCCCGTGGCCTTGTCGACGTCTTCGGCGCCCATCTTCATGCCGTTGTCGAGGTTGCCGTGGAGATCCCACGCGCGGTGATAAAGCTGGATCATGCGGACGCCGCGTTCGGCGAGACGCCGGGCCATGAGGCAGTTCGAGGCGAAGGAGCCGTCGCCGACTTCCTTGATGCCGTAGGCTTCGATCGTCTTCGCGGATTCGCTCTTGAAGTCGAGCAGCTCGGGCACGCTCGACTGCATCTTGAAGGCCATCTCGTACTGGGCGATGCGCGTGGCGATCTCGGGGTCGACCGTCTCTTCGGCCAGCTGGCCGTTGAGGCGACGGATCTCGTCGATGACCTGGCGTTGGGTGCTCTGGCAGACGCCTTCGGGGTTGCCGATGTAATGGACGGCTTCGCCTTTGGACTGGAACTGGATGCCTTGGTACTTGCTGGGTAGCACGCCGCTGGACCACTGGCGGGAGGAGATCGGCTGCTGGCCGGTGCGGCCGGCGGAGGTCAGCACGATATAGCCCGGCAGGTTTTCGGATTCGGCGCCCAGTCCGTAAAGCAGCCACGAGCCCATGCTTGGGCGGCCCTTGATGATCGAGCCCGTGTTGAAGAAGGCGTGGGCGGTGTCGTGGTTGATCTGTTCCGTCTTCAGCGAACGCACGACGCAGAGGTCGTCGGCGACCGAGCCGATGTGCGGGAAGATGTCGGTGAGTTCCATGCCCGACTTGCCCCACTTCTTGAATTCGAAGGAGCCGCCGCGGGCCTTGAGGACGGCGCCCTGCAGCTGGGCGATCTGCTTGCCCTTCGTGAAGGACTCCGGGAAGGCCTGCCCGTGGAGGTTTTTCAGGACCGGCTTGTTGTCGAAGAGCTCGAGGTGAGGCGGGCCGCCGGCCATGCAGAGGAAGATGACGCGCTTGGCCTTCACCGGCATATGCGGCTTCTGCAGCACGCCCTTGGAGAAGGAAGCCGCTTGCAGTCCGCCGAGGCCATGCTGGGCGGCGAGCATGGCGAAGGCCGCGCTGCCGAGGCCGTAGGCGCTCTTCGTGAGGAAACTCCGTCGGTTGATCGACAGGGCGTGGGCGACAGGGTCGTAAGGGCGCATGGTCTTAGTAGCGGGTGATCGCTTCGTGGGAGTTGAGGAGGACGCGGCAGGCCTGCGTCCAGGCGGCGAGTTCGGCGGGGTCGCCGGCGGGCGGCTGGCTGAAGCCGACCTTGATCAGCTTGGCGGCTTCGGCCGGATTGGCCTTATAATAAGTCGTCTGTTCGCCGATCAGCTTCTCGAGGGCCGGGCGTTCGGCCGGCTTGATGTCGCGTCCCATCGCGAGGCGGAAGCCTTGGCCGAGCCGGTCGCCGCCGGCCGGCAGCGCGAGGAGACGGGCGGCCATGGCGCGGGCGGCTTCGACGAAAGTCGGATCGTTGAGCAGCGTCAGCGCCTGCTGAGGGGTGTTGCTGTAGCTGCGGAGCGCCGTGCATTCGTCGCGCGAAGGGGCGTCGAAGTTGATCAGCATCGGGTGCAGGAACATGCGTTGCCAATGCATGTAGAGACCTCGGCGCCATTGGTCGGAGTCCTTGCTCGCGACGTAGCTGCGGTTCGGGAACTGCATCGGCTCGTAATAGCCTTCCGGCTGGTACGGCTTCACGCTGGGACCGCCG
>CAIXQT010000070.1 GCA_903921665.1 uncultured Opitutia bacterium | reverse complement strand
GCCGCGATGCGCGGCGAGGTGCGCGAGGATGGCCTTCTGCACGTGCAGACGGTTCTCGGCTTGGTCGAAGATGATGCTCTGCTTGCTCGCGAGCACTTCGGCGGAGACATCCTCGCCGGGGGTGGGCCGGCAGGCAGTGCATGAAATAGGCGGAAGGCTTGGCCAAGGACATCAGCTTCGCGTTCACCTGGTATGGCTGCATGGTGCGCAGGCGCTCGGCCTTCTCGGCTTCCATGCCCATGCTGACCCAGACATCGGTGTACACCATGTCGGCGCCCTTGACGGCGGCGGCGGGGTCGGTCGAGAAAGCGAAGGTCTCAGGCAGGCCGTCTTGCTTCAACTGGGCGCGGATCTCGGCGCCGGGTTCGTAGCCGGCCGGACCGGCGAGTGCGATCTCGACGCCGAGGGCGGCGCCGCCGAGCACGAAAGAGTTGGCCATGTTGCAGGCGGTGTCGCCGAGGAAGGCGACCTTCTTGCCTTTCAGCGAGGCGGCGTACTGTTCCGGACGGCCGGGAGCGTAGCGCTCAGCCAGCGTGAACATGTCCGTCATGAACTGGCACGGATGCAGGAAGTCGGAAAGCGCGTTGACGATGGGCATCGTACCGCAGCGGGCGAACTCCTCGAGCAGGCCATGCTCGTGGCAACGGATGACCATGCCATGGAGATAGCGTGAAAGGACGCGCGCGGTATCCGCGACCGTTTCGCCGCGGGAGATCTGAAGGTCATCGGCGTTGAGCATCACCGGCTGGCCGCCGAGCTCATGGACGCCGACCTGAAAGGAAACGCGGGTGCGGGTGCTCTTCTTGAAGAACATCAGGCCCCAAGACTGGTGCGCGAGGGCGGACCCGGCGGACTGGCCGCGACCGGCCTTGAGGGCGGCGGCGGCGGCGAAGACCTGGGCCGTTTCGGCCGGGCTCAGGTCGGTCTCCTTTAGGAAATGACGCATCTCGGAAAGCGTTTGAACATAGGCCTCCGGTCCTGTTTGGACAGAGGAAAATAAGGGCGGAAACCGCTTAGGCGGCCTTCCAACCGCCAAGGACCTGACGCAGGATCGCCACAGCCTCGGCCAGTTCCTCAGGAGAGGCGTTAAGCGGAGGCAACAGGCGCACGGCCACCCCGCCCGCCGGAGCGGTCAGGATACCGGCCTCGCGCAGGGCGGCGACGACGGGCACCGGATCGACGTTCAGGATGACGCCGACCATATAGCCGGCACCGCGGACTTCCTTCACGAGGTCAGGGCGCAGTTCGACGAGCTTACGGAGCTCGGCATGCCAGCTGACGGAACGCTCGGCCACCTTGGCGATGAGCTGCTCCGCCTCGATGATCTCAAGCACGGCCAGACCAGCGGTGGCCGCGAGCGGTCCGCCGCCGAAGGTAGTACCATGCGAGCCAGCCTGGAACAGGTCGTCATGGGGAGGCGCCATCCAGATCGCGCCGATCGGGAAACCGCCGCCGAGGCCCTTGGCCATGGCGATCGCATCAGGCTTCACGCCGGCATGCTCATAGGCGAAGAATTTTCCGGTCCGGCCGATGCCGCACTGGATCTCATCGATCATGAAGAGCACGTTGCGCTCCTGGCAGAGCTTAGCGACGCCGAGCAGGAAATCGGTCTTGGCCGGATTGACGCCGCCTTCGCCCTGGATCGATTCGATCAGCACGGCGGCAGTGGTCTTGGCATCGATGGCCTTGTCCCAGGCGGCAAGGTCGTTGAGCGGCGCGGCGGTGAAACCAGATAGCAAAGGACGGAAACCCTTTTGGATCTTCTCCTGAGGCGTGGCAGACATGCCGCCGAACGTGCGGCCATGGAAAGCCTTCTCCGCGACGACGACGCCGATACAGACGCCTTCGGTACCGGACTTGCGCTGACCATGGAGGCGGGCGAGCTTCAGCAGGCCTTCGTTGGCCTCGGCGCCGCTGTTGCAGAAGATGACGCGACCGGGACCACAACGCAGCGAGAGCGCATGGGCCAGCTGGCCCTGCGGTTCGTTCCGGTAGAGATTGCTGACGTGGACGAGTTTGCCGGCCTGCTCGGCGACGCGCTTCACCCAGTGCGGGTGCGCGTGGCCGACGGCGTTGACGGCGATGCCCGACGCGAAGTCGAGGTAGCGCTTGCCGGCGGCGTCCCAGACATGCGTCCCCTGCCCTTTCACGAGCGTGATGGGCGGGGCGCCGTAGTTGTGAGCGACGTTGGCCGCGTAGTTGGCGGCGGTGGGATCTGCGGACGGTCCGTTCATCAACCGTGGACGATTTCGGTGCCGATACCCTTGTCGGTGAAGACTTCGAGCAACAGCGCGTGCGGGACGCGCCCGTCGATGAAGTGCACGCGGCGGACGCCTTCGCGCAGGGCCTTCACGGCGCTATCGACCTTCGGGATCATCCCGCCGGCGATGACGCCCTTGCGCTTGAGTTCGTCGACTTCGCTGACCTTCAGCGTGGTGATGAGCGAGGCGGGATCTTTCGCGTCGGCCAGCAGGCCGGGGACGTCGCTCATGAAGATGAGGCGACGGGCGCGGAGCGAGTTGGCCACGGCGGCGGCCGCGACGTCGGCGTTCGTGTTGTAGGCTTGATCGTCGGCGTCGAGGGCGATGGGGGAGACCACCGGCAGGTGGCCGTCGGCCAGGGCCTTCTTGATCAGCTTCGTCTTCACGAACTTGATGTCGCCGACGAAGCCGATGTCGACCGGCTGGCCTTTGTCATCGGAGCCGAGGAGTTTCTCGCAAAGGTTGACGTGATTGCCCGGCATGCCGAGCGGGTTGGCGCCGCGGGCCTTGAGGGATTCGCAGATCTGGCCGTTGATCTCGTTGTTGAGGGTCTCCTCGACGATCTTGACCGTCGCGGCGTCGGTGACGCGCATGCCGCCTCGGAACTCGGATTTGATTCCAGCCTTATCCATGG
>CAIXQT010000069.1 GCA_903921665.1 uncultured Opitutia bacterium | reverse complement strand
GGCGTCGGGATCGACGCCCACGACCGTGACTCCTCGGGCTCGGAGCAAACGTACGGCCAGCTGGCCGATCAGGCCAAGGCCCATGACCACCACTGTCTCGCCGGCTCGGGCGTCGATGAGGCGCAGGCCTTGCAAGGCGACGGCGGCAAGCGGCGTGAAGGTCGCGTGCTCATCGGAGACCTGGGCGGGGATGCGCGCCGCGAAAGCCGGATCAGCCGAGATGACTTCGGCGTGCGGAGCATTGGAGACCACGCGGTCGCCGGCGACAAAACCCGTGACACCGCCGGCATCGAGGACCTGACCCACATGACAGTAGCCGAGCGGAATCGGCTGGGCGAGCTTGCTGCGGACCGCGGCGATCGTCGCGAAGATTCCTTCGCTGCGCGCCTTGGCGAGCACCGTACGGAATTTTTCCGGCTGCTGCCGGGCTTTGCTAAACCAGCTGCCGCGGCCGAACTCGACCAACATCCGTTCGGTGCCGAGGGAGACCAGCGAACGCGTCGCGCGCACGAGCAGGCGGCCGCTCCGCGGACCCGGGGCGGGGACGGCGAGGAGCTCGGTGCGGCCCGAGCCCAGATGCTGGACAAGCTGGCGCAAGGTCAGGAAAGGTCGCGCTCCCGTTCAGCCGAAGATTGTTCGGTGAGGCAGAGCATGGCGGCCGCGATGAAGGCGGTCGCGAACATCAGCGGCGTGAACCAGAAAAGCAGGTCGATCGCGGCATGCGCCGCCAGGAGCAGGAGCACGAGCGCGAGCGGCACCGTCTCCGGATGGCCCCCGTGGAACGCGCGCACGATGCCTCTGCCTAGCCAGAGCAGACCGGCCAACACCGGGAGCAGACCGAGGATGCCCCACTCCGCCAGCATCTCGAGCCAATCGTTATGCGCGTGGATCGCCCGGTAGAACAAGCGGCCGTCGCGCTGGAGTTCCTTCTGCTGCGCCTGGTAAGGCGGTGCGATCCAGCGATAGGAGCCAGCCCCGAAGCCGACCCAGACCCTTTCGGTCCGGGCGCCGTCGGCGATCAGGGACAAGGTCGCGCGACGAAGCGGCGCCCGATCATCGGTGCCCGCCTGCTGGTAAGCCGCCGCCTTCTGCTTGAAACGGTCGAGGATCGGATTGAGGTCCGCCGTGGCCAGGATCGCGGCGGCCGCGACCGCCATCGAGGCGCCGGTGATCGCGATGATCTGCCGCCGCGAGCCCCGCGAGCCGGGGAAGCCGAAGAAATAGGCGAGCGGGACCGAGATGAGCATCAACGCCAAGGCCACCGCGACGCCGGCGGTGCTGCCCGTGAGCGCGACGAGCAAGCTCAAGGCGAAGGCCAGGAAAGCGCCGACCAGGTGAGGGCCGCCGCGCGTCGCTTCGCCGGATGCGCGGCGGATGTGCCAGAAGGTGAGCGTCAACGCCAGGGCCACGTGCAGATAGAGGTACACCCCTGCGTGATTGCGGCAAAGGAACGGCCCGAAGCAGACGGTGTTGAAGGGCACAGGATAACCGAGGATCGTGCCATAGGAATACTGGCTGAGAAAGCCGAAGGTCCCGATGACGCCGGACATGAGCACGGAGACCCAAGCGAGGATCACGTAAGAACGGCGACGACGAAGTCCGGCGCGCAACGCGCAGAAGAGCAGCCAAGGCGCGCCGAGGATCATCATCATCCGCCAGGCGTTCATCGGTTGATGTGACGTCTCGTCGGAGGAGAACGGCGCGCTCAGCCCGGAAGGTAGCCAGCGGAGGTACGGCTGCAGACGCACATCGAACTTACCGACCTCGATGCCAGGAAGCCCTTGCTTCGCCCAGAAGGCTTCGCGGTCGACGACGACGCCCCAGGCGTTGAGATCCTGGACGGCGAAGTAAGCGAACAGCGCGACCCCGGCCCAGAAGGGCACCGAGCGGAAGAGTTCCCGACGGGCGTCGGCGGCCGGGTAAGAAATCAGGTCGCGCGAAAGAAGATAGGAGGCCAGCGCCGAGCCGAGGAGCGCGCAGAACGGGAGGCAGACGTAATCAAGCCAGCGATAAGTGAACAAGGCGTGGCCTTCGACCGCCGCGGCGATCAACGCCGCCAGCAAGCCGACCGACCAGACCACCATCGCGAAGCGCTGCGCCCGGGCCTCGGCGAAGACCGCCCAGAACGCGGCGGTCGCGAATCCTAAGGCCGCGCAGACCGTCCAAAGCACCACGCCGGCCCAACCCCACGGGGCGAAGACCAGGATGAGCCCGGCAAGGATCATCACGGTCAGCTCACGCGAGGTGAATTTGGAGGAGGAAGACATGAGGCAAGGGGAGGGACGGAGACAAAAGGGTGGCTCAAAAAGAGACCGGATGATCGGCTGCGTGTTTTGGGTAGGGCGGCGATTGCTATCGCCGCCGTTCGAAACCGAGGCCGTAAAGTCGTCGGACCTTAGCCGAATTAATCGGCTTTCAGCGTCTTTAGTCGAACGGACGTGATGGCAATCACGTCCCTACCCAAGACAGTGGATGCTCACACGATCCCGGCCTGATAGATATCGTGGATGCGGATGAGACCGAGGCAGCGGTTGTTCGCGGCGTCGGTGACCGGCAGCACCGAGATCTGCGACGGACGGTCCTCCATGATGCGCGCGGCTTCGCCGAGCGACATCGGGGCATGGGCGCGTACCGGATTGACCGTCATGATGTCGGCGGCGCGGGCGGCGTTGATATCGACGCCGCGACCAAGCGCGCGCCGGAGGTCGCCATCGGTGATGAGCCCGGCGAGCGTGCCGTCGGCGGCGAGCACGCAGGCGGCGCCATGCGGATGACGGGTCATCGCGATGACCGTATCGCGGAGGGAGTCGCCCGGCTGGGCGCAAGCGCAGCGGTCGAGCGGCTGCAAAGCCTCACCGACGGTGAGCGACAGGTTACGGCCGAGCTGGCCAGCCGGATGGAAACGCGCGAAGTCGGCGGGGCCGAAGCCGCGCTTCGTCATGAGCGCGGCTGCGAGCGCGTCGCCGAGGGCGAGCGTCAGGAGCGCGCTCGTGGTCGGCACGAGACCGAGCGGATCGGCTTCCGGGCGGGCGCCGATGTCGAGCACCACGTCGGATTGCGT
>CAIXQT010000068.1 GCA_903921665.1 uncultured Opitutia bacterium | reverse complement strand
GACTCTGCCGCCCGCTGCGCCGTGCCGGCGGCATGGTCGCCCGCTTCAATCCCGCCCTGCCGATGCAGGGCAAGGGTTCGGCCAACTGGCGCAACCACCGCAAGATCGCCGTCTTCGACGGCAAGGTCGCCATCATCGGCGGACAGAACCTCGGCCTACGTTACATGGGGGACAAGCCCTCCAACCGACGCTTCCGCGACTGCTCCTTCCTCATCGATGGTCCGACCGCGTCCGCCATCGAACGCATCTTCATCGCCGACTGGTGTCAGGCGACCGACGAGACCCCGACGAGCCTGGCGGACCTTCTCCGCGAACGCAGCCCGCACGTCGGCCAGGCGCGGATCGAGATCATCTCCTCGGGTCCCGACTGCGAAGATGATCCCCTGTGGGAGGCTTACGTGAAGCTCTTCTCCAACTGCAAGCGCTCCATCACCGTGGTGACACCGTACTTCGTGCCCGACCGCACGCTCTTCAGGCTCTTGGTCACCGCCGCCCACGCCGGCCGTCACGTGAAGATCATGGTGCCGCGACGCTCGGACCATCGCTTGCTCGACCTTGCGCGCCGCTGGTACCTGCGCACGCTGCGCGAAGCCGGCGCCGAGATCCTATTCTTCAAGCCCGACGTCCTCCACGCCAAGCTCGTCATCGTCGATGACGAGCAACTGGTGGTCGGCTCGGCCAACCTCGACATGCGCTCGCTCTTCCTGAACTACGAGATCGGGGCGATCGTCCGCGACGCCGCAGCGATCGCCGAGGTCAGGCAGCTCATAGGCGGTTGGGAAGCCGAGTCCACGCGGTACACCGAGGACCTCTATCGCCGCAGCCGGACGCTGACGGGACGGATGATCGAAACGGTCTCGAAGGTGCTCTCTCCCCTGCTCTGATCAGCCTAGGAAGGCGTGCAGACGGACCGCCAGCCCGGTATCGGGGAGCAGGAAGCCGTCGTGCCCGGCGTCCGTGACGACCTCATGGTAAGCGGCGTTGACGCCGACCGCGGTAGCCGCGGCGAGAAGCATGCGCAATTCGCTCGTCGGGTAGAGCCAGTCGCTGGAGAAGCCGATCGCGAGCACGTCCGGGCCGTCTTGCGTGAAGAGCGTGCCGGACGAAGCGCGGGCGGTCATGTCGAAGCGGTCGACGGCGCGGGTGATGCGCAGCCAGCTGTTGGCGTCGAAACGCCGCACGAAGGACTTCCCTTGATGCTCGAGGTAGCTCTCGACCTGCCAGTGCACCGGATCGCCGGCGCCGGCGCCCACGACCTTGGCACGGCCGAACTTCTGCTCGAAGGAGGCTGACGAAAGATAACTGATGTGCGCGAGCATCCGGCCGACGGCCAGGCCTGAGTCCGGCCCTTCGCCGGGGGCATAATGACCGCCGCGGAAATTCGGGTCACGCTCGACGCAGGCACGGGAGACCGCGTTGAGGGCGATCGCCATGGGCGATTGGCTGAGGCCGGCGGCGAGCACGGCGATGCGGCCGACCTCGGCGGGGTAGTCGGCGCACCAGATCAGGGCCTGCATGCCGCCCATCGAGCCGCCGACGACGGCGTGGAGTTTCGCGATGCCCAGATGGCGGATGACCAGGCGCTGCGCACGGACGATGTCGCCCAGCGTGATCTCGGGAAAATATCCGCCGTAAGGCTTGCCGGTGCGCGGATCGTCCGACGACGGGCCGGTCGAGCCGCGGCAACCCCCGATGCAGTTGATGCCGATGACGAAGAAACGGTCCGTGTCGATGGCCTTGCCGGGGCCGACGAAGCAATCCCACCAGCCCGGCTTGGCATCGTCCGGCGCATACCGTCCGGAGACGTGATGGTCGCCGCTCAGGGCGTGGGGCACCAGGATGGCGTTGGACTTATCAGGCAGCAACGTTCCGTAGGTCTCGTAGCGTAATGTCAGGGACGGCAGTTCACCGCCCAGCTCGAGCTTAAAGGGCTCGGCCGAGATGAAATCCCGGAACGAGACCGGGCAGAGCTCGCGAGCGGAGGTCGAATTAGCCGGACGGTCGGACATGGACGTATCCAGCCAAGCCAGACCCGGGCGGGAGGCAAGTGGCCATTCGTTGTTGCCTCGTCATAAACGACCCCAAACCTACGGGACATGTCCCAAGGCCACCGCCACGAGGAAGGATGCTGCGGGGAGGGCTCCGACGATCGCATCGAAGCGGCCGTCCTCCGCATGAAGGAGAAGGCGATGCGGATCACCTCCCCTCGCCTGGTCATGCTCAAGGTCCTCGCGGCGGCCAAGCACCCCCTCAGCGCGGAGCAGATTCATGAGGCCGCGGGCGACGACAAGCTGGACCTCGTCACGGTCTACCGAAGCCTCGGCGCCATGGATGACGCCGGTATCGTGCAGCGTCATCCGCTCGAACGCGGCCGCAGCCTCTACGCGCTCGTCACGCCCGGGCACCATCATCACCACGTCATCTGCCGCCGGTGCGGCCAGATCGACCGCCTGCCGGGCTGCGACACCTCCCGCCTCGAAGCCGCCGCCCGCGCCAAAGGATACGCCGACCTGACCCATATCATGGAAATCTACGGCATCTGCCCCGCCTGCACCCCATCTTCCCATGCCTGATTTCCCTCGTACCGCCTTCCTCCTCGGAGCCGGCCTCGGCACGCGCCTGCGTCCGCTCACCGAAACCTGCCCCAAGCCCTTGCTGCCGATCGGCGGACGGCCGATGATCATCCAGGCGATGGAGAAGCTCCATGCCGCCGGCACCCGCCGCTTCATCGTCAACACCCACCACTGCCCCGAAGCATGGACGCTCGCCTTCCCCTCGGGACGCTTCGGCGAAGCCGAGGTCAAGTTCGTGCATGAGCCCGTCCTCCTCGAGACCGGCGGCGGCCTCGCGAACATCGCCGGCCTGCTCGGCGAGGACGACCGCGACCTCGTCATCTGGAACGGCGACATCCTCTCGGG
>CAIXQT010000067.1 GCA_903921665.1 uncultured Opitutia bacterium | reverse complement strand
GCCCTTCACGGAGTGCGAGTTCGACATCATGTACACCGAAGGCATCTCCCGCTCCGGCTCCGTCCTCGACCTCGGCATCGAACACAAGATCCTCGAGAAGAAGGGCGCCTGGATCGCCTATAACGGCCAGCTCATCGGTCAGGGCCGCGAAGCCGCCAAGGACTACCTCATCAAGAACCCGAAGGTCCTGGAGGAAATCCAGAAGACCATCATGGAGAAGGTCCAGGTCGTCGGTGGCATGACCCTCGGCGTCGGTATCGCCGATAACGTCACGGCCGAATAATCAATCGTTGTTGGCTAGCCATAGCCCGGGCCGCACGAAAGTGCGGCCCGTTTCATTGGCGGAGACCGCTCAGCGCACCTCTTCGACCTTCAAAGTCGAATCGACAGGCTTGATGACGGCCTTCAGCGCGGCGGCCAGTCGGTCGAACTCGACCTGCGAGCTCTTCACGACGGCCTCCATGTCCTTCTTGGCCTCGGGGCTACGGAAGAGCGTCTTGATCTGCTTGGTCTCGTAAGCCTGCTTGTCGCCCACGGCCTGCCAGATCTTGGCGAAAGCGGGCGAGGTCGGATTCTGCGGGAACTCCGCCGCCAGGTTGATGCCCTTGGCCAGCTGCTCGGCCGCGAACTCCTTGGACGCTTCGCCCCAAGTCACCTTGGCCTTCGCGGTCTTAACGCCCGCCACCTTCAAGTTAAGTCGGTTCAGCTTCTTCTGGAAATCAGCCAAGGCCACGCCGGCGGCGATGGTGTTGTCCTTGGAGACATCGCCGGGCTCGAACGAGAAAGGCAGCCGGAAGCTGCGCAACGATACCACGCCGCCTTCGGACTTCATGACCCGCTGGCCGTAACGGGCCGTGGCCTTGCCGGTCGCGAGGTCGACGTCGATCTGGCCGATGTCGCCGGTCAGGCCGAGGGCCTCGAGATATGCGGTGGCCATCATGACGTGGCCAGCCCAGCCCGGATGGACGCCGTCATTGCCCTCGAGCTTGAAACCTTCGCCATGCTTGGCGCGCGCTTCGTGCCCCTTGACGAGCATCGGCCAGTAGACGTCGGCGAACCCGACCTCCTCGGCTTGGGCGACCTCGATATTGATGTTACGGAAATTCAGCAGCGCCAGGTTAAGGTCCTGCCAGGTGCCCTTGGCCGACTTCACCCACGGCGGGACGGAGTGGATCGTGCCGGACGAACCGAGGATGACGCGGGCGCCCGCCTCCTTGAACTTACGGACGACAGCGGTCTGGTTCTGGCGATAGGTCGCGGCGATTGCGTCATCCTTCGGGACGTAGCGGAAGTCATTCATGCCGTAGCAGGTGGTGGCGATGGTCGGCTTGAAGCGCAGGACGTCGTTGTCGATGCGCTTGAGGAAGCCGCCGGCCTGTTCGCCGCTCCAGCCATACTGGCGGACGGTGACATGCAGGTCCGAACGGGCGGCGACGATGTAAGCCTCCATGAGGCGGCTGTACATCTTCTGCTCGGTGATCGAGTCGCCGCAGATGGCGAGGCGATCATCCTTCTGCAGGACCACGCCGGCCGGCTTAGGGGCGAGCAGCCCGACATACTCCGCGGGGACGATGTCCGGGCGGGCTTGGTATTGCTGGCAGCCGACCAAGCCGAGACAAAGAATCAGGAGAGCGCAGGGGTGTCGCATGAGCCGGTTGTAGCCGATGCCATCGGAAAATCACTCCTCTTCTCTCCGCCCGCTTGCTTTTCGCGGAGGTTTTCGTCATATTGACCATCCCCTGCGGTGTTCGACACCCGCGGCAGCCTCCCTTCCCTACGAACATAATATAAGGGAGGTGCGACCCGACCGG
>CAIXQT010000066.1 GCA_903921665.1 uncultured Opitutia bacterium | reverse complement strand
TCGGCCGCCGCGCAGGAGAAGAAAGGGAAGGGCGGCAAAGGCGGGAAGGGCGGCGGCGATGATTCCTCCAAGGCCCGCGGCCCGGCCTTCCAAGGCGAATACGTTCTTCCGGAGTCCCTCGCGGAATACGCGAAGCTCTCGTTGATCTTCGGCCGCGCGACCCACAAGGCCATCACGGCGAGCCTTCTCCCGGCCTCGGCGATGGAAGCGTTCCTCGAGATCGGTACGGCCAAGGGGAAGTACGCCCGCAAGACGGCCGTCACGCCGCTGCCCGCCGGTAAGGCGACGGAAGTCGTCATCGATGGGCTGGCCCCGAACACGGAATATTTCTACCGGTTGAACTACCGCAAGCCGGGCGCCGGCAGCTTCACGCAACGCGCGGAAGCCCGCTTCGCCACGCAAAAGGCCCCGGGCACGTCGTTCGTCTTCACGATCCAGGGCGACTCTCACCCGGAGCGCGCCCAGGCCAGCCACCCCGACCTCTACGCACGCACGCTCGTCACGGCGGCGGCCGACAAGCCGGACTTCCATATCTGCATCGGCGACGACTTCTCGATCGAACGCATCCGCACGATCAACGAAGCCAACTGCCAGACGCCTTATCTCCTCCAGCGCCCCTTCCTCGGTCTCGTGGGGTCCGTCGGTCAGGTCTTCCTGATGAACGGCAACCATGAGCAAGGCTCGCTTTTCAACTTCTCGCAGAAGGACGAACGTCACGACGTCGCGGTCGGCGTCCAGAAGGCCCGCAACTCGCTCTATCCGACCGCCGGCAACGAAGGCATCTACTCCGGGCCGGTCGAGCAGCTCAAGGACATCGGTCCGCTCAAGAGCTACTGCGCTTGGACCTGGGGCGACGCGCTTTTCATCCTGCTCGACAACTACTGGCACTCGCCGGCGCTCGTCGACAGCGGCTTCGGCGGCAAGAACGGCAAGGGAGAGGATAAGAAGAACCGCGACTGGTGGGGTATCACGATCGGCGACGCCCAGTACTATTGGCTCAAGGACGCGCTCGAGACGAGCAAGGCGAAGCACAAGTTCGTCTTCGCGCACCACGTCCTCGGCTCCGGCCGCGGCGGCGTCGACGAGGCCGACCTCTATGAATGGGGCGGCCAGGGCAAGAAGGGCGAAGGCACGTTCAAGGAGAAGCGCCCGCGCTGGGAGCTGCCGATCCACCAGCTGATGGTGAAGCATAAGGTCAGCGTCTTCTTCCAAGGCCACGATCACCTCTACTGCCAGCAGGAAAAGGACGGCCTCATCTACCAGGAACTCCCGATGCCCTCCGACCACGGCTACGTCGCCTACAACGAAGACCGTTATCAGACCGGCAAGAAACTCCCTAGCTCCGGCTACGTGCGCGTCACCGTCACGCCTGCCTCCGCCAAGGTCGAATACGTCCGCTGCTTCCTGCCCAAGGACGAAACCCCCGAAACCAAACACGGTATGATCGCGCACGCGTATGAGGTGAAAGCGCGAAGCGCATGAGCGGCGGAACTCGCTCCGCCGCTCAGGGGTTCTGCTGGCACGCTGCCATGCTGCGAACCAGTCCCCGATGTCTCTGCTTCGCAGCAGTTCACCATGTCAGCAGTTCCCCCATCTGACCACTACCCACCCCAATCCTTAATTCACCTTTGCACTTTTGCACGCGGCTCCGCCGCATTTGCACCTTTGCACATCTCGGCCTCCCCCATGTCCCCTTGCC
>CAIXQT010000065.1 GCA_903921665.1 uncultured Opitutia bacterium | reverse complement strand
TGGGTGCACCCGAGCATCAAGGTATCCATCGGCGTGGCGCCGTCCGCGGCGGCTGATTTCAGGAACGCACCGACATCGGCACGGATGATGTCGCGGATCGGCGTCTTGATCGAAGGGTCGCCCTCGATCGCGGCGGCCAAAGTCGAAGAACCGAGCTGACGGACTGGACGACCAGTAACCTTGGCGATGGCCTTGGGATAGGCATTGGAAGCGCAGGTGCCCACAGTGGCGAGCACGGCGACCCCGCCCTGCGCACCATCAGCGGTCTCGGCCAAGCCTTGGGCGCCGGCTTCAACGACTCCGATAACGATAACAGGGATGCCCCAGGTCTTCACCGCGGCCCGGATGTCTTCGAGTCCATAGGCGGTGGCGGTATTGCAGGCGATGACGATGGCCTTCACCGGCGGCTTGGTGCCGTTGGCCTGACGTCGGCCGAGCAGGAACAAGGCGTCACGCAGGATAAGCTCCCGCAAGAAACCCGTGCGACCCACTGTGGAATAATTCCCGTAAGGCATATTGGCTTGGTCGCCGAAATAAACAAACCGTTCGCCCGCGAAATCAGGCACGCCGTCCGCGCCAGCCGTACCGGTCAGGTTATGGTGACGGTCATGTGCTTTAATGGCCTCGAGGACCGTCAGGCCACCGACGCCGGAATCGAAGACGCCGATCGGGAGATCGCGCAGGTCGCCGCGATAATCCGCCGCGACGAAGCTGGCAGGCACATCGCCCTGCGGATGGGCCTTGGCATGGGCGACTGCTGCGACGACGACGTCGTCCGCCGCACGCGACCCGACCGCAAGAACGCAGAGCAACGTGAGGCTGAGAATCGCCTTCATATTAAGTGCGGTCGGTGCGGTAGACGCGCTGGACCCGCTGGGTCAGAGTGCATAGAGCCTCCCACGGGATGCAATCCGACCAGGCGCAGAACTCCGCCACGGTGATACGGTCGGCGCCCTGGCCACCCAAGATCGTGGCGATATCGCCCACGACGACGGATGGGACATCGGTGATATCCACGATGGTCTGGTCCATGGTGACGCGACCGAGGATCGGACAGCGTTGGCCTCGCACGAGAAAGAAACCACGGTTGCTGGCAGCCGTCGGGACGCCATCGCCATAACCGACCGCGACGATGGCCACGCGCGTGGGACGGGAAAGGGTCTTGGTGCGGTTGTAACTAACGGCGGTGCCGGCGGGTAGGTCCTTCACGAGGACAACGCGTGCATGAAAGGACAGCACGGGCTCAGGACGGAGGCTGGCCAGGAACGACCCCGAGGACGGCGGTAGACCGTATTGCATCAGGCCCACGCGCACGGCATTGAAGGGCGCGGACGCCGAGAAGCTCTCGAGGCCGGCACTGTTATCGGCATGGATCATCAGGCCAGAGCGGACGGCGGCAGGAATCCGTTCCAAAAGCTTGAGGAAGATCGCACGTTGATTGGCGGTGTAGGCCGCATCGCTATCGGCGTCGGAGAAGTGCGTGAAGACGCCACGCCATTCGAAGCCGGCGGCCTGCACGAACGCAAAGAGCTCGGCGGCTTGCTCATGCCAGACGCCGGCGCGACCCATGCCGGTGTCGACCTTGACGTGCACCTTAGCCTTG
>CAIXQT010000064.1 GCA_903921665.1 uncultured Opitutia bacterium | reverse complement strand
GTGGGTGATGCCTTCATACGCGTCCTCGAGCGGGTGGGCGTAGTCGTACATCGGGTAGACGCACCACTTGTCGCCGGTGTTGTGGTGATGGGCCTTGCGGATGCGGTAGATGACCGGGTCGCGCATGTGCATGTTCGGCGAGGCCATGTCGATCTTGGCGCGGAGCACCGCCTTGCCTTCGTCGAACTCGCCGCGGGTCATCTTCTCGAAGGCCGCGAGGTTCTCGTCGACGGACGCGTCGCGGGTCGGGCTCGGCTTGCCGGCCGTCTTCTCGTCGCCGTGGAATTCGCGGATCTGGTCCTGCGAGAGGAAGCAGACGTAAGCCTTGCCGAGCTTGATCAGCTTGAGCGCGTCGGCGTGCATGCGCTCGAAGTAGTTCGACGCCTGGTAGTAGTGCTCATTCCACTCGAAGCCCAGCCAGCGAACGTCCTCCTTGATCGAGTCGACGTATTCGACCTCTTCCTTGGTCGGATTCGTGTCGTCCATGCGGAGGTGGCAGCGGCCCTTGAATTCGAGGGCGAGGCCGAAGTTCAGGCAGATCGACTTCGCGTGGCCGACGTGCAGGTAGCCGTTGGGTTCCGGGGGGAAGCGGGTGGCGATGGACGCGTGCTTACCTGCGGCCAGGTCGGCGTCGATGATCTGCTGGATGAAGTGGCGGTGGGCCGCCGGCGCAGGGGTTTCGGAAGACATGGACGGATTAAGCGATGAAGGCCTTGAGGCGGGCGAGGGTCGTGTCGCGGCCGAGGACGCGCAGGACGCCGAGCAGGTGGGCGCCGCCGCCCTGGCCGGAGGTCGCGAAGCGGACCGGCGCGAAGTAGTCGGTGGGCTTGCGCTCTTTCGCGGCGCCGACGGCGGCGAAGGCGGCTTCGAGGGCGGGTTCGGTCCAGGCGGCGGCTTCGAGGGTGGGCAGGAGCTCGCGGATGCGGGCGACCGGGTCGCCGCCCTTCTTGGTGAGGTTAGCCATCGCGCCTTCGTCCTTCTTGAAGTCGGCGGTGAAGAAGAAGCCCATGAACTCCGGCAGGTGTTCGAGCGAGATCACCTTCTCCTGGACGATGCCCAGCACTTCGGTGAGCCGGGCGTCGGAGACCGAGGCGTCGATGACCTTGGTCTCGAGCAGGATCGGGCGGGCGAGCGTGGCGAATTCGGCGGCGGGCAGGGTGCGGAGCGTCTGCGCGTTGATATGCGACATCTTCCGCTCGTCGAAACGCGCGTTGGACTGGTGCACTGCGGAGATCTCGAACTGGCGGATGATCTCTTCGATCGGCAGCACTTCCTTGCCGTCGGCCGGCGTCCAGCCGAGCAGGCAGAGGTAGTTGCGGACGGCTGAGGGAAGGTAGCGGCGCTGCTGGTATTCCTCGATCAGGGCGCCCTTGTCGCGCTTGGACATCTTGCCCGGGCCGTCGGTCTTGAGGATGAGCGGGATGTGCCCGTACTTCGGCGGTTCGACGCCGAAAGCCTTGAAGAGCTCGAGGTGCTTGGACGTGTTGGAGAGGTGGTCCTCGCCGCGGATCACGTGGGTGATCTTCATCTCGATGTCGTCGACGACGTTGACGAAATGGAAGACCGGTTCGCCGTTGGAGCGGAAGATCACGAAGTCGCGGTCTTCGACGCGGGCGACCTGTCCGCGGACCATGTCGTGCAGCACCATTGGCGCGGCGTCGACCTTCTCGTAATCCTTCTTCAGGTGTTCGTCGTAGGCGGCGGAGCGGGCGCCTTCGAGGCGAAGCCACCAGGCGCCATCCTTCTCGTAGGCGCGGCCCTTGGCGGCGAGCTCCTGGAGCTTGGCCTTGTAGAGTTCGGTCCGCTGCGACTGGAAATAAGGGCCGAAGTCGCCGCCGACCTCGGGGCCTTCGTCCCAGTCCATCCCCAGCCAGCGCATCGAGTCGAAGATCACCTTCAGGAAGGCCTCGGAGTTGCGCTCCTTGTCGGTGTCTTCGATGCGGAGGATGAACTTGCCGCCCGTGTGGCGGGCGTAGAGCCAATTGAATAGGGCCGTGCGGGCGCTTCCGATATGGAAGAAGCCGGTGGGGCTGGGAGCGAAGCGGACGCGGACCTGGGACATTGGGATAGAGAAGGGGTAGGGGGTGGGGTAGGGGGTGGTAAAGCCGGAATCGGCACCAAATAAAGAACCCCTCGGGAGGAGGCCTCCGGAGGGGTTCCAGTGGGCCGGCGGGCTGCCTTACTTGGCTTGGGCGGGGGCCGGGACGATGTCCTGGAGCAGGCCGATGCCGGTGAAGTAGGCGTTACGTTGCGAGATGCGTTGGGCGAAGAGGCGGCTTTGTTCGGCGTTCGTGGCGTCCTTCGGCGTTTCGCTCTTCGCGGGCCGGATGAAGACGTAGTCGCCATTGGTGGTGCGGATGCCGGCGGTGACCTTGCCGACGCCAGCGGCTTCGATCAGGAGGCCGGTGCTCTCATTGGCGCCGTTGATCGCTTCGGGGACGGCGTAGACCGTGAAGGCATCCGGCGAGGTCAGCGTGAGCTTACGGGCCTTGGCGCTGTCGGTGAAGGATTTGCCGGCGGCGACGTCGGCCTGGATGGCCTTGCCGACCTTGGCTACTTCTTCGGAGAGCAGGCGGTTGAACTGGGACTTCTTCCAGTTCTCGACGGCTTTGGATTTCGCTTCGTCGAAGGTCGGCAGGCGGTCGGCCGTGCGCTTGTTGAGGATGAGGAACGTCGCGCCCGCTTCGGAGCGGTAGACTTCGGTGCGCCACTCCTTGTCGGTGAGTTCGCCGGCGACGCGCAGGGCTTCGGCGGGAATCTTGGCGACGGAGGGAGGGTTGGTGACTTCGAAGGACGGGATCACGGTGACCTGGGCGTTCTTGGCCTTGATCCAGGCGGCGAGTTCCTTGCTGTCAGCCTTGGCCGTATCGATGGCGAATTTCTCGGCGAGCTCGTCGGAGACCTGCCCGGCGAGGTTGGTGATGGCGCGTTCGGCGCGGACAAGCTTCTCGAGCTCCGCCCGCTTGGCGAGGGCCTGTTCCTTGACCTTGCCGGTCTCGAACTTGAACTTCTCGGCCTGGTTGTAGCCCATGTTGATGATCTCGTCATCGGAGACCGGGGCGGTGTCGGCGGCGGTAGCGGCGATGGTCACGGCGGTGACGGCGACCTGCGGGGGCAGACGATAGTTCTCGATGTTGGAGTTGAACGCCTCCTTTACCTTGGCTTCGTCGACCTTGATCTCGGGCTTGAAGCCGGCGGCGGCGAAGGTCGCGGCGTCGACCGTCCACTTGGTGCGTTCGCGATCGAGGATGCGCTTGATCTGGCTGGCCGTGGCGTGGCCGGAGCCTGCCAAGGTGGAGATGGCCTTCTGGATCCGCCAGGTGTCCTTCACGTAGACCTCGAAGCGACCGCGGGTCTCGAGGTCGGAGATATTGAGCTGCTTGGAGGAGAATTCGATGAACTTGTTCAGGCCGTCCGCGTTCTTGCCGTCGGGCGTGGTGGTCATCTCGCGGGCGATGCGGCGAATCTCGACGTCGGAGGGGGCGGGGATGCCGAGGGCGTCGGCGAGGCTGAGTTCGGCGACGCGCTGGACGAGGCCGTTGCTGTCCATGCGCTGGCCGGTCATCTGGGCGAAGAAGGTCGCGTCACGGAAGCGGGCGCGGACGGCCGGGTCGTTCAGGTCGACGCCTTGGTACATGTAGGCCCCGGAGCTAAGGGCGCCGCGACCGGCGAATCCGTAGAAGACGAAGGAGACCACGATGATCACCAGCAGGAAGCCGAAGATGATGCGGTTGTGCTTGCCGGTGGCGTTCTGGAGCCAGGTAATCATTCGGGCAACTTACCCCAGTCTTTCGGCGGGTGTCAATCAGTCCAAGCCTCGGCCGGTGCTTGCTTCGGACAGGGTTATTAACATCCCTTAGACCGTGGCCAAGCCCCTCCAATGCATCGTCGCCGTGGCCCGTAACGGGGTCATCGGCGCCGGTGGGAAGCTTCCTTGGCATATCCCCGAGGACCTGGCTTGGTTCATGGCCCAGACCGAGGGCGGGGTGATGATCGAGGGGCCGGCCTGTTATGCCGAATTAGGGAAGGCTTTGCCAGGTCGCGGGACAGTCGTCGTCTCGCGGGACCCGGCCAAGCAATTCCCGGGGGCTGAGCAGGCGACCTCCTTGGCCGAGGCCATCGTCATCGCTGAGCGCATGGATCAGTGGCCGGGACCGACTTGGGTCACCGGAGGCCAGCGTATCTACGCCGAAGGCCTGCCGCTCTGCGAACGACTGCTCATCACGCGTATCGATCGCGACTTCGACGGCGACCGTTTCTTCCCCTCCGATTGGCAGCAGTACTTCACCAAGCTCGTTTCGTCGAAGGCAGGACGCGAGGGAGACCTTGGGTATCGGTTTGAAGTTTGGGAAAGGTAAGCGCGGCTGACGCCGCGACGGGTACGGGGTAGGGCGGCCATTGCCATGGCCGCCGTTCGCCACGTTGGGTTCGATGAGCCGGGCAGGGTGATTTGAACATACGGCGTCCGTCCGCCCACGGACGTGATGGCAATCACGTCCCTGCCCGATGCAGCTAGGGCAGCACGCGGTGCTGGCCCTACCTCTGCCTTGCCCCCTCGCGACTTTGATCCATAGTCGCGGCATGCTGCTCCCCCTGCTTCTGCTGGCTGCGATTCCGCCGACCATTTCCGACGAATCGAAAGTACCTCCGTATACGTTGCCGGATCCGCTTGTCTGCGCCGACGGTCGCAAGGTGACCGACGCCAAGATGTGGAACGAGGTCCGCCGCCCTGAGGTCTTCCGTCTGGTCGAAGAGAACATGTTCGGCCGCACGCCCGATACGTCGAAGCTGCAGGCCGGTGCCGTGGTCGAGGTCCGGGAGCAGTCCAAGGGAGCTTTCGGCGGCAAGGCCACGCGCACGCAGTTCAAGGTCTGGCCCATCGGCAAGAAAGGGCCTTCATTCGACATGCTGCTCTACGTGCCGAACGCCGCCAAGCGCCCGGCGCCGGTCTTCGTCGGGCTCAACTTCGGCAGCAACCATACCACGACCGCGGACACCGCGGTCTTCCCGACCGCAAGCTGGGTTTCGAAGCAGTGGGCCTTGAAGGGTACTACTCAGGCCGATCCGGCTTTGCGCGGCGGACAGACCGCACGGTGGGAGTTCGAAGCTCTCATCGATCGTGGTTATGCTTCGGCTACGGCCTACTACGGTGATTTCGAGCCTGATCATCCCGAAGGATGGAAGGCCGGTTTCCGCTCGGCGATTTCGCCTGACGGTGTGAACACCCGGTGGAAGGACGGCGAGTGGGCCGCCATCGGTTGCTGGGCCTGGGGCCTGTCACGCATGCTCGATGTCCTTGAGCGGGTGCCCTCCGTCGACGCCAAGCGGGCCGCGGTGCATGGCCATTCCCGCCTCGGCAAGGCCGCGCTCTGGGCCGGCGCGCAGGACCAGCGCTTCGCTTTCGTCATCTCCAACAACTCCGGTTGCGGCGGCGCCGCGCTCAACAAGCGCATCTTCGGCGAGACCGTCGGCGTCATCTCCGGCCATTACAAAGGCCGCGGTTTCCCGCATTGGTTCACCGCGCGCTTCGAGACTTTCTCCGAGAACGAGGACAAGCTGCCGCTCGACGCGCACTACCTGCTCGCGCTCGCGGCGCCGCGTCCGCTCTACGTCGCCAGCGCTTCGCTGGACAGCTGGGCCGATCCGCTCGGCGAATTCCTCGGCGCCGTGCACGCCGATCCCGTCTATCATGTCCTTGGCCTGCCCGGTCTCGGTACCAAGGAGTCGCCGGCCGTCAGCAAGTCCGTCGGCAAGACCATCGGTTACCATATCCGCCCCGGCCAGCACGACATCCTCCTCGAGGACTGGAAGAACTACGCTGATTTCGCCGACCGCGTGATGCCCGCCAAATAAGCCCGAGCCCGTAGCCCGGTTCGGGAAGGGTTGACTAACCCTCGTTTCGGGGGATTTTAACTCCTCACGCTCCTGTATTTCAATGGATAGAATGCTAGCCTCCGAAGCCGGCGATTTGGGTTCGACTCCCAACGGGAGCACCACTTTTTGGGCGAGCTTAGCTCGCCAGGGGTAGGGGCAGGGGCAGCACCGCGTGCTACCCTAGTTTGTTCGGTAGGGTTGAGCGCCCTCGCTCAACCGCGGCTGACCAAGGGTGGTCAGCCCTACCTCGTGGCAGAACTCCAGGGGGAGCCGGAGACCGGATGATTGGCTGGGGTGCAGGACCACAGCTTTCTTTCCGGTTTCCGGTCTCCCATCAGCTATCCAGGGCACGCACCGCTTGTCGGAATGCCTCGGCATACTGATCCACCAGCGCGCCCGCATCCGGATGATTGAAATTCGGCAATCGAAGCAGGGTGCGGTTCATGCTTTCCGTGAAGGGCAGTGAAATCTCATCGGATACGGGTAGCTTGACTGTCTCGGGATAACGACCGGCGGCACGCCAATGTCCTTCGGTGAAATAAGGCTGCTGATGGAGCAACGGGTAGCGCGGGACGCCCACGCGGCAACCGGCCTGTTTCAGCCATTCGACCAAAGCGCCTGTGTCTATGTTCTCCGTCCGATGACGGATGATGAACTCAAACCAGACTCGCTCCACCCCCTTCCGGGGAAGAAAACATTCGAACCCCAGCTCTTCCAAGGTCGCGGCCAGCCGCGCATGATGGTGATACCTGACGGAATTCGTCTCAGGGAGCCTCGCCAGCATGGATTTGCCTAATGCGGCGGACATCGGCGCGATCCGCGTCTTGATCCCGAAACTCGTCGCGGCGAATCGTCGGTCCGCCGTGGGCATGCGTATGATGCGCGTGATGTCACCCATGCGGAGAGCGCGGTCGTAGATCGCGTCATCATCCGTCATCAACACGCCGCCCTCGCCCGCTGGCACGAGTTTGTCCCCTTGCAGGCTGAAGACCGAGACATCGCCCATGCGACCGCAGGGCACGCCATCTTGGGATGCGCCATGCGCGTGCGAGGCGTCTTCGATGATGCGTAGGTCATGAGCCTTCGCGAGAGCCGTCAGTTCCGCCACTTTGCAAGGCAGACCCCACAGATGGACGATCACGATCGCCTTGGTGCGCGGGGTGATCCTCCGTGCGGCATCCACGGGGTCGAGACTCAGTGTCTCCGGTTCGCTTTCGCAGAACACGGGCACCAGGCCACACCAGATCATGGGCAGTACGGAAGCCCAGAACGTCGCGCTAGGCACCAGCACCTCATCGCCCGGTCGCAGGTCGAGCGAATGAAACGCCGCCATCAACGCGCTTGTTCCGTTGCAATGCGCCAACGCATGCCGGCGCCCGGTGAGTGCGCGAAAGTCGTTTTCCAGTTCCTGGATCACCGTGTGCGTGCTCACGTTGCCGTCACGCATCACCCGCAGGACGGCTTGTTCGTCTTCAGCACGGAACACCGGCCATCGCAGATGTTCATCCTGGGGAAGCGTGACTATCATCGGCGGCTTTGTGGTCATGGGTCGCGTATAGGTTCTTTAGAAATCAAGCAGCGGATCATAGGTCGAGCGTACGCGTTCCTCGTATTCGCGCACCATGGTCTCCGCGGCGCCGGCATCACCGCTGGTCGTGATTTTCTGCGCCACGGCTAGGAGCGCCGCCCGCCCGCCCCCGTCGGGGCCCAGTCCCATGCGCGGCGTCCACTGTGCGATCGAGGTCCTGCGTCGTACGTAATCATCAAGCGTCACGCAGAACTCATGATCGCGCGCCCATTCGGGAGTGACGAAACCGTGGACGCCCGCCCTCTCGGGAGCTGGCAGGACCGGCGGTTCGCAAGGAAATCGCGGTTTCAACCAGCCTCGGATCCGGGCCTCCACGACATCCGCCATTTGCAGGCTGCCGGTGAGCTTCCCTCCGTAGATCGCCAGCGCGCGTTTGGCTTCATCAGCGACCAGGCGGTGGCGTCTGGATAAGGTGAGCGGATAGACATCCTTCCGGAAACCAGCAGGTACGGCCAGCGGCCTGACGCCACACCGTATCGATACGACATCTCCGGCTCCCATCCTGCGTCCGGGCAGATTGCCTTTCGCTTCCTCAAGAAGATATTCCACATCCCGTCGGTCGGGTGCCAGACCGCGCGCCAGGTCATCCACCCCGGTTTCAGTCGGCCCCCACATCATCACCGGTCCCCATGGCACATGGGTGATCACATCTGCGCCGTGCCTCATCGGATAAACGGCGGCTGCGCGCTCTGAGCCATCATTCGGGAAAGCCAGATACACGCCCTTGCTGAACACATGTTTATATGGCGAATCGACGCCGAGCGTGCGGTTGACGGAATCTGCCCAGACTCCTGCCGCGTTCACGACCGCCCGGGCACGCACCTCATGCTCGCGGCCATCCAATTCATCGCGCAATCCGACATGCCAGACACGACGTCCGGGATCATACTCGGCATGCACCAGCCTGCAGTGATTCAGCGCGATGCCATGCTCAGAATCCAATCCGCGGATGCGGTCGATCACGAAACGGCTGTCTGACTCGCGGAGCATCGCCTCTTGGTAGCGGACCGCAGGCGGATTCTCCACCATCCGCGGTCTCCGCAGTTTGCACCCACCCATCAGCCAGTACAGTTGTAACGCCAGCCACGCTTTGATGGCCCCGTGATTTCCACCTACCCCTACCAGGTAATCAAGGTCGAGCGACGTCACATCGGCGGGAAAGTCCCTCATCAATTCACTGCGGCCTTTGCACAGTTTCAGGACGGTCTTGAAATCCAGTTTCGTGAGATAAAGCAGACCACCCCAGATCAGCATGCCTGAAGCCTGGCTCGTGCCGGACGAAAAATCTCCCTGATCGATCAATCCTACCCGGTACCCGGCCAGCCGCATTTTCTGGTAGACCGGCGCGCCGGAAATGCCCCCTCCCACCACGAGTACGTCGAGATCCCCCGCTTCTTGCAGACGACGATATCGGGTGTCACGGGATGCCGTCATGGTGCGGGCGTGAGCAGTGGGTTCAGGCCTTCGCTTCCTGCTCTCCCGTCACCTTGCTTCCGACGGTGAGCATGACGATGAAGCCGATGACGGCGTAGCAGATCGACGAACCGAGGAGCACGTTGCGCAATTTGAACACGTCGGTCATCCAGCCCATGATGATCGCCGCGAAAGGCAGGAAGCCGAAGAAACTCAAGCCTGCGACGGCTGAGACGCGACCGCGCAGTTCGGCCGGCGAGCGTTCCTGGACGATGGTATTGGCCAGGCCGACCAGCGTCGAGACGCCGACCGCGAGGCAGACGAGCGAGACGCCGGCCCAGACGAGTCCGGTGGCCTGGCTGAGGCTCACGAGCGCCCCGCAGGCGAGGACCATGCCGGTCAGGATGGCGAGGCGACGGAGGCTCGGACGGAGAGCCATGATCAGCAGCGAACCGGAGACCGAGCCGAGTCCGGAGCAGAGCATCAGCAGGCCCATCTGTTCCGGCGTGGCGTGAAGGTCGTTCTTGGCGTAGAGCGGCAGCAGCACGATGATGACCGGGAAGACGAAGAGCGTGTTGGTGGCGAGCAAGGCGACCATCGCGAGGCTCGGCTTATCCTGACGGACATGGCGGAAGCCTTCGCCGGCACCGCCCTGGCGTTTCTGTTCTTCTTCGACGGTACCCTGCGGCCGGCGGGGCAAGGTGGCCAAGGCGGCCATCAGCGCGAGGAACGAGGCGGCGTTGAGGTAGAAGGCCCATTCGGCGCCGTAACGTCCGACCAGATAGCCGGCGGCGGCCGGGCCGACGAGGCGGGTGGCGTGGAAGACCGCGCGATCGACGGAGATGGCCTTGGCGACGTTCTCCTTGGCGACGAGCTCCGGGACGATCGCGGCGGCGGCGGGCATCTCGAACGAGCTGGAGACGCCGAGCAAGGCGGCGGCGACGATGAGGTGCCAGGTGTGCAGGGAGCCGTGCGCGATGAGCTGACCGATCGCGAGGGCGAAGCCGATCTGCGCGACCTGGCAGACCTGCAGGATGAAGCGCTTGTCATGTCGGTCGGCATACGCGCCACCGAGGCGGAAGAGCAGCAGCATGACGAGCCCGCTGGCGAGATGCGGCGCCGCCTGCAGGAGGCCTTCGTAGCGTTGCAGGCCGTCCCGGACCACGACTTCGGTCATCACCCATCCCAGAGCCATGCCCTGCATCCAGGTGCCCGTCATGGAGATCCCTTCGCCGACCATGTAGCGCGTGAACGGCCCGTTGGGGAAACGTTCGGCGGTAGGACTGGCGGAGGGGAAGGACATCAGCGACCGAGAGTATGGAGTATCGAGTATGGAGTATAGGAAAAGAATGCGGGGTAATTCACCCCGAAACTCTATACTCGATACTCCGGACTCTCTATAGGCCGCTTACTTTCCTTTAAAAGCGGCTTCCGTCGCCTGCCAGGCGGCGTCGACGGCGGGCTTCAGCACCGCGGCGATGGCTTTGTAGCCTTCGACGTCAGGGTGAAGGTTGTCCTTGAGATAGCTGCCGGGCTTGCCTTCGCCGTTCGGCAGGTTGAGCGCGACGTTGATGTCGACGTACCAGAGGCCTTTGCCTTCCTTCACGATCTGCTGGAGCTGGCGGTTGTACTCATCGAGCAGCGGCCACTTGGCTTTGCGGGAAGGGGCGCGGGTGGTGGCCACGAAGACCACGGCGCAATCGGGGTTGTCCTTGCGCAGCCGGGCCAGGTACTCGCGGATGCGCGCGATGGGCGCTTCGACGGGGTCGCCGGCGTTGATGTCATTGCCGCCGCACTGGAAGACCACGACGCGCGGGTGATAGGGCAGCGTGATGCGGTCCATGTAGCCGAGGACTTCGGTGGTGAATGAGCCGCCGAAGCCGCGGTTGATCACCGGATAGGGCTTCATCTCCTCGGCGACGTTCTTCCACATGCGCAGGGTGCTGGCGCCGGTGAAGAGCAGGGCATGCTGGGGCGGAGGGTTGGCCTTGTCCGCCGCTTCGAAGGCGGCGATGTCCTTCGCCATGCGCAGCGGCTGCTGGGCGAGCGGGATGTGGGGCTTGGCGACGTCGGCCGCAAAGGCGGAGACGGCGAGGAGGCAGGCGAGAAGGAACTTCATGGGGAAGGCAGGGGGAGGGGTGGAGGTGGGGTAGGGCTAGGAAAGGCAAGGAGGGCCGGAGGGCAAGCGGGCAAGAAGTGCCAAGGACGGGTGAAAGCGGTTAGCGGTTGGCGGTAAGCGGTTGGGAAGAACATCGGGCAGGGGAGGCTGGAAGCCGGACGGTTTGCTCCGGGTGTCAGGCACCCCAGCCCACCACCCGGCCCACAATTTTCTAACCGCCAACCGCTATCCGCTGACACCCTTCGTGGCTTTTGTCTTTCCTCTGCCATCTGTCATCCGTCATCTTTCATCTACCTTCCCTGCCATGCCCCTCGTTCCTGGTCTCCTCAGCCCTTATGACGCCGTCCGCGGCTTCGTGTACCTGCCTCGTCTGGTTTCCAAGATTCGTCTGCACGCCGCCGGCCAGCTGCACGCCGACTTCGTCAATAATCTCGGCAAGGCTTTCGATGACCGTTGCTGCCAATATCTCGGGGTCAAATATGACGAGCTCCGCGTCTGGGTGCTGCAGAATCCGGCGGCGACCTCCGAGCAAGTCCTCGCCTGGGCCGAAGCGACGGGCCGCAAGCTTTCGACGAACGACATCGAGATCTGGAACGGCTTCATGACCAAGCGCGGCTGGCGCGACGAAGCCAACGAAGTGCTCGTCCGTCGCCTCAAGGAGAACGGCCTGACCGCCGAGGCGGGCGTGGACACGATGTTCGACTACATCGAGGTCGACGAAGGTCGGCCGGCCCGCAAAACCGCGCTTTGAAGCGGGTTTTTTCATAATAACCATATAATTAGGGGTTGAGACGGGGAGGGCTCGCCGCAAGGCTGACCCTCCCCCTTTTACGAACCGTATCCAGCCGGGTACTCCTTCGCCTTGCGCCGTCATCATCCATCCAGTTCCCGCCGAGCGGGCGACGGTCTTCGGACCAGGGAGGGGCGCGCATGCACCTGACCATGCTCCTCGCGCAGGCGGCCGAACAGGCCCCCGTGGTGGCCAAGGCTTCGCCGGCCATCGTGAACAACTTCCACGCGGCCGTCCTGGCCTTCAAGTCCGGCGGCTGGATCGTCTCGCTCATCGGCGCCGCCGCGATGGTGGGCCGGCTCCTCGTCGACGAAGCCGCCGACGCCAGTTGGCAGCGCTCGCTCCGGCACGTCGTCGCCGCCGCCATCTTCGCGGTCATCGCCTATTTCGTCACGTTCCAGTGGGAACTCTCGGCGCTGAACAAAGCCATCGTCCAAGGACTTTGCGGAGCGGTCGCCCCCGAACTCGTCGACTGGCTGTCCATGACCATCCGCAAGAAGCTCGGCTTCAAGGACAAGAAGCGGACGCCGGCTTGGCAGAATCTTTTCTCGCGCAAGAAGAAGCCCAAGCGCCGCCGGCGCTCCACCGCGAAAAAAGCCACCCCCGCCAAGGCCGCTGCCAAGACGCCGGCCAAGAAGACGCCGGCCAAGAAGACGCCGGCCAAGAAGCCGGCGGAGAAGAAGCCGCGAGCCAAGAAGCCTGCGCCGCCTAAGCCGAACGACGGCCAAGCCTCCCTTAACCTTTAAAAACCCACTCCATGTGCGCCCAGCGTAGCCGCGGTCGATCCGCCAAGAACAACCTCATCCAAGCCGAGATCGGCATCGTCGGCATGGCCGTCGTGACGTTGCTCGTCTCCCTTGCCGGCCTTTGGTTCAGCCACGAGCTGCGCGACACCACGAAGCGCGTGAAAGACACGACCATCAGCATCCAGTCCTCCTTCGAGGCTTACAAGAGCGCGATGAAGTCCGCCGACACGGGCGTCGTGCTGTTCACCGACAAGGGTACGAAATCGGACAACAAGAACGTCGAAGTGACCGCGACCGCGGCGACGAACGCCTTGGAGGTCGCCGAGCGCGACACGAAGCAGTCGATCACGCTGCTGGACCAGGTGATCGAGCTGCTCGCCACCTACGAGACCGTCACGGTGACCTTCGGCGCCTCGGCGCTGATCTTCGCCCTGTTCGTGGGCATCCGTCGGTTCCGCATGTGAGCGGGCCGAAGGCTCAGGCGAAGTGACCGAAGCCGCGGACCTTGATCGGCTCGCCGTCAGCGAGGTCGCGGGCGAGGCCCGTACCGGCTTCGACCTTGCCTAGGCGCGTCAGTGGCGTGAACGGGAAGGCCTTGCGGAAAGAGGCCTCGAGCAGGTCGGCGCGATCGTCGCTGACCGAGAAGAGTAGCTCATAGTCCTCGCCGTCTTGCAGGGCGTGTTCGAGTGCCGGTTTGCCGTCGGATTTCGCGAGCGCCTGGGCGGCGTCCGAGACCGGCAGGTCCGCCACGGCGATACGGGCGTCGAGCCTGGGCCCGAGCAGTCCTGGCAGGTCCTTGGCGAGGCCGTCGGAGAGGTCGGTGCAGGCGGTGACTTCGCCGTGGCCGCAGAGCCATTCGCCCTCGGCGAGGCGAGGCGAGAAGTCGAGGTGCTTGCCGTAGAGCGAACCGCCGAGCTGGCCGGTCACGAAGAGCGCGTCGCCGACGGCGGCGGTCTTACGGGTGAGGATGCGGTGGGCGAAACCTTGGACGGCGAGCGTGCCGATGAAGGCGCCGTGCGGGCCGCGGCAGATGTCGCCGCCGACAATGCGCAGACCGACCTTGGCCGCGGCGCGTCCCGCCCCGTGGGCGAAGTCGGTCAGCCACGTCGCATCGACGTCGGGGCCGATCACGAGGGAGAGCAAAGCATCGGAGGGCACGGCTCCGGCCGCGGCGAGATCGCTGAGGTTGCGATTCACCAGCTTGGCGCCCGCGCGGATCCCGTCGCAAGCGGCATCGAAGTGTCTTCCCAGGATCACCGAGTCGATCGTGCTCGCGCGGATGGAGCGGTCACCGGTGTTCGGCAGGTGCGCGCAATCGCCGCCGGGGCCTTCGGGGAAGGCCGGCGCGGCTTCGGCGAGCGACTGCACCACGCGACGGATGAGTTCTTCCTCGGTCAGCTTGGCGACCGAACGGTCCGCGACGGTGGTGAGGGCTCCCATGGCCTTAGAGCGTGGAGGCGTTCGGGGCCAGTTTCAACCAGAGTAAGTTCCAGGCGTTGAAGCTGCAGTGGACCGCCATGCAGGTGAGCAGGCCATAGCGGTCGCGGACCAGGCACATGAAGGCGCCGAAGGCGAACAAGGGTAGGGCGGCGGAAGGGCTCTGGTGCGCCGCGCTGAAAAGGGCACCGGTGAGGATGATGGCGATCCAGCGCGCAGGTCCTTCCGAGGCGGCGGCTCCGAGGCGGCGCAGGCCGGGGTAGACCATCCCGCGGAAGGCGAGTTCCTCCATGATCGGGGCGCCGATCGTGACCGCCAGGGTGATCGTGAAGAAGCGCCAGGTGTCGACGTCGGTCTTGAGGACCGCGTCCACGATGTCCTGCGGTTCATCGGCGGGCGGCTGGCCGGCCCAACCGCGCAGGGCGAGTTGCTCCCAGGCGACATGGAAACCCTTCCACACGAGCGTGGCGGCGAGCCCGAGGGCGAAGATCGAGAGCAGGCCGAGGAGGACGCGGGGCACGCTGAAGCCGTGGAGCGCTTGGCGGAACGCCGAACCTGCCATCTTCGGGTCGTCGGTCTCGACGGAAGGCGCCCAGTCGAGCGTCCTCGGCGCGACGGCGCCCATCCCGAGCATCGCGCAGGTCGCGGTAAGCTGGCCGCAGAACGCCGCGGTGAAGACGTGCGCCTGGGAAATACCGAAATGCGTGGAGAAAGCCTGCGAGACGATGCCCGTCACCACCCCGAAGATGATGCCGAACGCGAGGAGTCCGGTGCAAAGGCTCAACACGGCGTCGCTGACCGAGTTGGTCGCGCCGGTGACCTTGCCGGGCAGATTCCGCCAGCACTTCAGAGCGAAGATGCCGAGGAACGCGGAGAGGAGATTCGCGACCACGCACGCCCAGTCCCACGGCCCGAAGGCTTCGAGGGACTGCGCGAATTCGTCCATCTTCGCTTAGGCGCCGAAGACCTGACGACCACCGACGAACGTCGCGCGGACGCGGCCCGTGAGGGCGCGGCCGATAAGCGGGTTGTTGCCGGACTTCGAGGAAAGGTCGGCGGACGCGGGCGTCCAAGCAGCCTTGGGGTCGAGGATGACCAGGTCGGCGAGGGCGCCGGCCTTGAGCGAACCGGCCTCGAGCCCGAGGGCCTTGGCTGGGCCGTGGGTCAGGCGGGCGATGAGCAGGGCGAGGTCCGCATGGCCGCCGGCGACGAGCGCCGTGTGGGCGGCGGCGAAGGCCGTCTCCAGCGTCGCGGCGCCGAAGGGAGCCAGGTCGAACTCGCAGTCCTTCTCGGTGGCCGTGCAAGGCGAGTGGTCGGAGCAGATCGCGTCGATCGTGCCGTCGACGAGCGCGGCGATGAGCGCGAGGCGGTCGGCCTCTTCGCGGAGCGGCGGATTCGTCTTCAGGCTCGTGCCGTAGTGGGCCAGCGCGGCGTCGGTGAGGAGCAGGTGCAGGGCGGAGACTTCGGCCGTGACCGCGAGCCGCTTCGCCTTGGCGCGCCGGACGATCTCGGCGGAGCCGCCGGAGGAAAGGTGCTGCAGGTGGATGCGGGCCTTGGTGAGTTCGGCGAGCAGGCAGTCGCTCGAGACCACGATCTCTTCGGCGGCGCGGGGCAGGCCGCGGAGGCCGAGGCGGAGGGACCAGGAACCTTCGTGCATCTGGCCGCCTTCGGTCATGCTGCTGTCCTGGCAATGGTCGAGGACCACCAGGTCGAACATCGCGGCGTATTCCAGCGCGCGACGCATGATTTCGTTGTTCTGGACGCCGGAGGTCGTGTCGGTGACGGCGACCACGCCGGCCTTCTTCATCGTGCCGAGAGGGGCGAGGGCCTTGCCTTCATGGCCTTTCGTGAGGGTGCCGGTGGGGAGCACGCGCACCACGGCATCGCGTGAGCAGATCTCGCGGAGGAGCTGGATCGTGCCGACGTTGTCCGCCGCAGGCAGCGAGTCGGGCATCGTGACCACGGTGGTGAAACCGCCGGCGGCCGCCGCGCGGGTGCCGGTGCGGATCGATTCGCGGGCCGTGCGGCCCGGTTCACCCAGTCGGCAGTTCAGGTCGACGAAACCCGGGGCGACCACGAGGCCCTGACCGTCGATGACGCGGGCCTTGGCTTGGTCGGCGGCCGAGAGCTGGTCGACGAACTTGCCGTCGAGGGCGAAGACGTCGCCCTTGGCGTCGTCGCGCTTCGCGGAGGGGTCGATCACGCGGGCGCCGCGGATCCAGAGGGGGGAGTTGTCGGCGGGATTCATCGGCTGATGGCTCCGGTGCAGAGGTGAAGGACGGCCATGCGGACGGCGACGCCGTTCCGCACCTGTTCGAGGATGACCGAGCGAGGGCCGTCGGCGACTTCGCTTTCGACTTCGACGCCGCGGTTGATGGGGCCCGGGTGCATCACGATCGCCTCGGGCTTGAGCCAGGCGGCGCGTTCGGCGTTGAGGCCGAACTGCGAGGTGTATTCGCCGAGCGAGGGGAAGTGAGTGGTCGTCTGGCGCTCGTGCTGGATGCGCAGGAGCATCACCGCGTCGCAGTCCTTCAGGGCTTCCTTCAGGTCATGGACGATGCGGACCTGCGGGAAGGCTTCCTTCAGCGAGGCCGGGACGAGCGTCGCCGGGCCGGCGAGGGTGACCTGCGCGCCGAGCTTCGAGAGGCAGAGGATGTTCGAGCGGGCGACGCGGCTGAAGAGGATGTCGCCGAGGATCGTGACCTTGAGGCCTTCGACCTTGCCGAAGCGCTG
>CAIXQT010000063.1 GCA_903921665.1 uncultured Opitutia bacterium | reverse complement strand
TGGAAGCAGAACTCCACGTTGAAACCGCTGCGACGGACCTCCTTGCTCACGTCATCGATCAGGGCGACGTCCTCGAGCACGAGCAGGTGCGCATCGAAGATCGAAGCTTCGGATTCATTGAGCTTGCGCGCGACGTCGTCGCGCAGCTGGGCGATCTCCAAGCGGGTCGCGGCCAAGGCGGCTTCCAGACGGCGGATTTCGGCTTCCGGATCGGCGACCTTCTCGCACGAGACGATGGCCATACCCCGCATCAGCGGGTACGCAGGACCGCGCGCCACTCCGGGAGCGGCGGCTATGCCCTTGAGGCGAACCTCGGGCCTATGGTTTCCGGCCTTCATCCGTGGGTCAATTGACCGCCCCGCAACGAAGGAAGCAAGGCAGGACTCAGACCTCGACCGAGGCTGGTTCCTCGTTCGGCGTGGCCATCTCCGGCATCACCAGATTGGGCATGGTGAGGTCAGGGACTTCCAATGGCTGCGAAAGATCGAATTCCTGCACCGAGTCGGTCAGGAGGCGCAACGGCATCTCGGCACCACCAAGGACCTGCTCTTCGGCCGCGGGGGCATCCACATAGGAAAGGAGACCGGAGTATTCGGCCGGGATGGTGACCTGCAGTTCGACCAGCACCAAGGCCAGGAGGCAGAGGTGCGCGAAGGAGCGGCCCATACGCTGGGCGAAGGTATGCAGCCAGCCCATCACGCCGGCGAGTGAGCGCTCTTCGCGGCGACTGAGGAAATTAAGCTGGGCCTTGTGCATCCGCACGCGCGACTGGAAGCGGGCGCGGAGTTCGGCCGACTGCCCGAGGGCGGAACGAAGCCGGGCGAGCTGAGACTCGGAGGCGTTGCCTTCGAGGAAAGCGGCGACGAGGGACTCGAATTCGGTGGTACTCATCCGCGAAACTCCTCTCCCATGAGTTCGCGCAAGGCTTCACGGGCGCGGTTGATGCGGCTCTTCACGGTCCCGATGGAGAGGCCGAGGTCTTCGGCGATCTCTTCATAGGACATGTTGCGGACGTTACGCATCGTCAGAATACGAGCGTGTTCCGGCTTCAATTGTTCCATGCATTCGGCAACTTTGTTGACGAATTCGTTATGCTGGGCCTCGTGCCCCGGCCCCTGGGCGCCGTCGGAAAGGATGTCGTGGAGCGTGGCGCCGGGATCATCCCCCAGGTCAGCATCCAGGGACATCGACTGATCACGCTTACGGCGACGCCAGTACCAGTAGCGGTTACGGGCCAGATTCGTGCCGATTTGGTGAATCCAAGTCGAGAAAGTCGCCGTCCCGCGGAAGGAAGCCAGCACCCGATGGGCCCGGATGAAGGTGTCCTGGGTGATTTCTTCGGCGTCCTGACGATTACGCAAGAGGGAGAAGACCTTCGCGAAGATACGCCCCTGATACTTAAGGACCAGTTCGTTGTAGGCCGAAAGATCCCCCTGGCGGGCGCGGTCCAAGGCGGACTGGTCGGCTTCGGTCTCCATTCAGGGAAGATTAAGGGGTAAGGAAAACAGGTCAGGGGGTGACCTATAATCGTGCTTTCATATCTTTACAGTCCTACCCCGGTAATCAACCTATTTCAGACCCCACCTCGGAGCCGATGTTCACTTCCAGCAAGAAAAACCCTTCACTCTCCTGGGTCGACTGCCTAAGCGGCGCCAAAGGCACGCTCGAAAGCCTGCCTTCGGCCCTGCCCGGCGATACCGCTAATCCCACGCTTTCCCTCATCAGTCAGGGTGAAACCATCGCCCTCGAGCCCACCCAAGCCGGCACCGCCTTGGTCAACGGAGCTCAGCTCCGTCAGCGTCTGGTCCTGACCGAAACGACGACCGTCCAACTCGCCTCCACCCTTCTCGTCATCTCGCCGGCCGGAGCGGACGAGTTTCGTGATGTCCGGACGGATAGCTGGATTCTCTTCGACGCCCTGACCGGCGAACAGCTGGGTGAGCACCCCCCTCAGGGCCTGCTGGATGTCGCCCGCGATCTCGGCCGAGCGACGGACACCCTCGCCTGCACTCCGCAAGGACTGGAAGTGGGCTTCAGCTTGGCACAGATCGCCGCCTTGCTTTCACCCCGCGAAGAAAGCGCCGGACGTCCGGCCGGCAAGACGCTCCTCGCCGCCGAGCAGAACCGCGGCGCCCACCTTTGCCCGGTCTGCTGGACCCGCTTCGACGCCGGCGACGCGCTTAGCATCGCCGTGCACGAAGACCTGCGCGGCGACCCGATCCTCGGCGCCGATGCGCGACTGCGCTTCCAGCCGACGCGTTTCAATGACCAAGGCCTGGCGCTGGATCCGATGGGCTTGGCATGCACGGACATCGCCTGCCCGCACTGCCGCCGACAGCTGCCGCCGGGCTACCTGGATCGCCCCCACCGCATCATCTCCCTCATCGGCGCGCCCAGCGCGGGCAAATCCTACTACCTTGCGGTCCTCACGCGCACGCTCCAGGACCGCCTGCCCGAAGACTTCCACCTCGCCTTCAAGGACGGCGATCCGAGCGGCAACATGCTGCTCAACCAGATGCGCAACACGCTCTTCTCGGCGGCCACGCCCGAAGAAGCGCTCCTCGGCAAGACCGCCCTCGAAGGCGCGACCTACGAGAAACTCCCACGCCTGGGACGCATGGTCTCGCTACCCCGCCCTTTCATCTACTCGATCAGCCGGCCGGGCCAGCAACGCAGCGAGACGTCCGTCATCCTCTATGATAACGCCGGCGAGCATTTCGAGCCTGGCATCGACATCCATGATTCGCCCGGCGCGATGCACGTCGCGACCTCGAGCGGCCTCATCTTCCTTTTCGATCCGACGGCCAACGTGCGCTTCAAGGCGAAGCTGATCGGCGTGGAAGACCCGCAGTTCACGCTCAAAGGACGCATCGACCAGCAGGACAGCATCCTGTCCGAGATGGAGACGCGCATGAAGCGCGTCCTCGGGCTCGCGCAAGACGAACGTATCAAGACGCCGCTGGCCTTCGTCGTCGGCAAGTGCGACACCTGGGCTTCGCTGCTCAGCTCCCCGCTCGAGCCGGTCGTCAAGGACGGCGCGCTGGACCTCGCTGCGGTCCGGCGGAACTCCGACCGCGTCCGCGAGGTGCTCGTCGCGCTCTGCCCGGGCCTCGTCGCCTCGGCCGAATCCCTCGCCGAGCAGATCTGCTACTTCGCCGCGACCTCGTTCGGTCACATGCCGGTGATGATCGCCGCCGGACTCAACAAAGGACGCATCGCCCCCGACCCCCAGCGGCTTGCGCCGGCGCACGTCGAAGAACCCCTCTATTGGCTGATGCACCTCGCCTCCCCGGCGATGTTCCCCGCCCTTAAAGCCCCCGCCCTCTGATGCCCCTTCAACTCATCTTCACCTCGGCGCCGCAAGGCCTGACCCCCGGCCGCTCCGGCTACTGCACCGTCGCGCGCCATCGCGCCATCCCCGATCGCCTCGCGCAATTGCTCGAATCCGTCGGCACGCCGCATGAACGCCCCGAAGGCGAGACGTTCACCTTCCGCACGCTCGAAGCCGGCGGCCGCAACTGGTGCGTGCTCTCGCGCTTCGTCGCCCGGGGCCTCGATTATACGCAACGCGACAACCGCCTGGCCCACCACCTGATCTTCACGCTGGAGGAAGCCGCCCTCCTGCCGCCGCCGGCCGCCATCGCGGGCCGCTGGAAAGGCTGGCGGAACGAATGGTCCGGCGCGCCCACCTGGCTCGAAGGCGAAGATCGCCCCCTCCAACTCGAGACGCAGACTCCGCTCACGCCGGCGATCACCTGGCGGGAAGAGACCGGAACCGGCGCGAAAGCCGCCTGGCTGATCAACGCGTCCGGCCCGGCCGCCGTCGGCCTGCTCAATCCGCCGGAAACCCTCCGCCTCCTTCGCCTCCTCGCCGAAGCCTCCGTCCTGCTGGGCAAAAGCGCCTGGGCCGCCACCTTCACCACGGATGCCACGACCACCGGGAGCGATGGCTTCCTCTGGGCCGTCAACTCCACCTCCGCTGCGGCGACGATCGACTTCGCCACGGCGAAGTCTTTGCCCGCACCTTCGGGCGACTTCGCACGTCAGGCCGCCGCGGGACTGAGCAACCCCAAGCCCGCTGGCGGACCTACCTCGCGCCGCGCCCCGGTCGCGGCGTCTTCCTCCGCTGGCAGCAACTCCTCGGCGCTCATCATCGGACTGGTCCTGCTCCTGGCGGTCGCCGCGGCTGCCATCTTTCTCCTGACCCGTAAGGACGAACCGTCAGCCACGCCCAGCGTCGTCGTGGAAGTCAAACCGGCCGTCACGCCGATCGACACCGCGAAGACCGATGAGATCCTGCGCGCCAACCGCGCGTTCACCGAAGCCCAAAGCCTCATGGAGGCGGATGATTTCATGGGCGCGGCGAAACTGTGGGCCGAGACCAGCGCGCTGTCGCCGGCCTTCGCGCGCAATTATCGCGAACAGATCCTCCCCCGCATCCTCAGCAGCTACTCGGCCAGCGTGGTCAAACAGCTGCTGCAACGCCTCGAACGACCCGGCGTGCTCAATGACCCTAAGACCGTCCGCGACGTGCTGGCGGAGACCCGCGAAGCGATCCGCCTGGGCGACCAGATCATGGTCCCGCATGACGACCAATGGAAACGCCTGCAGGAGATCCTCGAGCGCGCCCAGCGTCTGCTGACCATCGAAGTCCGCCCGGTGATGCTCATCCCGGGCGAATGGATGACGGCCGAGCTCGGTCCGAATTCCCCCTCGCAAGCGGACTTCCCCCTCTCGCGAGGCGCCGTCGACGCCATCGTCAAGTTCGTCGAGGCTTCCGGCGCGACGTTGCGCGAATCAGTGCAAGCCCAGATCCGCATCCTCCCGCTCACCACCCCGCACCAGCGCGACGACCAGACCCGCTTCCTCAACGCGGAGATCCGGCGCACGCCGCAGGCGACGTGGATCGAGTCGACGCCCGAACCTGGCAAGCTTCCCGCCATCGGCATCGGCCTAAGCAGCCGCCGTAACGCGGTCTCGCTCAACTTCACCAACGGCGAAGGCGCGCGCGCCGGCGCCAACCGGCTCATCGAAGTCCGCCTGCCGAAAGGCGACCGGCAGTGCTTCGCCCTCCTCGGCGACCTCAAGACCTTCCAGCCGCTGAACCTCGGGCCGCACGCCCTGCTGCTGGACGCCGACACCGGCGTCATCCGCCCGGCCCCTTGGGCCGAGAGCGCGATCAACTCCTTCATCTGGGTCAACGGCTCGTTCGGCCTCTACCCCGACGGCCACGAATTCCCCGACCGCGACCTGCCTTCGATCCGCGCCACCCGCTCGCTCCTCGAGACCGACATCATCCGCCTCGAGAACAAGCAAGGTCCGGGCACTCCGCCTTACGAAGACATCGCTGCCCGCCGCCGCCATTTCAAGGATGGCAAATTCCTGCAGGCCGGCTCTCCTTGGTCCGTCCAAGCCGTCGACGCCAACGGCGCAGCCGGGCCGCGCCTCGTCGAGTTCCGCTGAACCATGCAGGTCGAACGGCTCATCGCCCGCATCCGCGGACAGCTCGAACTCGGCACCCCCGACCTCGAGGCCCGCTCGCTGGCCGGCGAATACGCCGCACTGTGCCAGCGCGCCCGCGAACGGCTCGAACAATGCGCGACCTTGGCGCGCAGCGGTAACGAGCACGCTGCCTTCCAGTCCGCCGAATCCGAACCCGACCTCCTCGGACTGTGCGCCTCGCTGAGCTTCGCCGAATCAGACCGCTGGCATGCGCTCTGCCGCGAACGCGGACTGCCGGCCGGCTTCCCGCTCGACGGCCAGCACGTCCTCGCCGTCGAAGGCCTTTACGGCCGTGAGATCGGCGAAAGCCACCCGCTCTACCGCGACTACCGCGACGCGATCCGCCGGCGTGACGAAGACCGCGCCCTCTCGGTGCTACGCTCGATCGTCCGCATCAATCCGGACGATCCCAACGCCCGCTCCGAGCTGAACCGTCTCTCGGCGAAATTCCTGCGCGAATCCCTCGGCAAAGTCGTCGCCTTGTTCGAAGACAAGCGCGCCGAGGACGCGATCGAACTCATGGACCGGATGGAGCGGTTCGGCGCGAACGATCTGGCCGACGAGCCGCGCTGGGAAGACGCGCGGGTGCGCCGTATCGCCGCGTTACGCGGCAAAGCCGCCGAACAAGTCGAGCACCTCGTGACCGAGGCGGCCGTCGCCCGCGAAGGAGCTCACTGGGAAGCCTGCGCCGCCTCCTTGGGGCGCGTCCGCTCCTTGGAACGCGACCACCAGCTCAACCTCGACCCGCGGACGCTCGCGCAGGTCGCCGAACTCGAAGCCTGGGCCGGCGAACTCGCCTCGGTCGCCGAAGCCGAAGCCAGCCAACGCGCCGCGCTCGAGTCCTTGAACGACGAATGGGCCCTGCTCCAGCAGGAAGCGGCCCGCAGCTCCTCCCCTGCCATCCTCATCGTCCGCCTCAGCGCCTGGCTCGAACGAGCCACCCCTTACGCCGAGCGCCTGCCGGAAGGCATCCTGCGCGAAGGACGGGCGCTCCGGCAGAACATCCGCGCGCGGCTCAATCGCCGCTACCTGACCCTGACCTCCGCCTGGGTCGGCGGCCTGCTCCTGCTCATCGCCGGCGTGGTCTATTGGAACGTCCTCCGGACAAAGGAAGAAGAGACGCGCGATCGCTTCTCCGAGGCGGCACGCCTCGTCGAGCTCTACGACCATGCCGCGGCGGCCACCGCCCTCGATGAATTCGAACGCGGCAGCCTTTCCGCCGCCGGCGAGGCGAGCCGCAAGGAACAGACGACGCCCCTCCGCAAGCGACTGGCGGAACAGGTGGCGATGGAACAACGCCTCCGCCTCGAGGGTCGCTCCCTCGCCGACCGGCGCGCGCAAGGCCTGAACCTCGGCAACATCGCCGAGACGCATCGGCGCGCGGCCAAATACCTCGAGGAATTCAACCATGTCGGCGCCTCGCTCCAGTCGCGTCTCAAGGCGGTCTTCCCGGAACCCGAAGGACTGATCTCGGCCTGCCGCCAGATGCTCGACCGGACGCGCAACGACATCTCGCTCCAGCTCGCCGCGCTCAACAAGGCCATGGGCGAGACCGAAAACGTCGCCGACCTCGCCACCGCGGCCGAGACGCTCGAACGGCTGCGCCAGCTCATCAAGACCCTGACGGATGCCGGCGACAAGGACCTGGATTCGGCCTTGGCGGCCGCGGATCGGGCGGAACTCCGCTTGGCGGGCGAACGCAAGACGCTCACCGCGCTCCGGGCGCTTTCGAAGGCGGCCGACCTGAACGGCTATCTCGCCGCCCTCGCCGATACCGCGGCGAACACCGCCGGCGAGAAGTCCGACCTGAGCGCCCGCGCCTCGTTCGTCTTCACCCGTGCCCCGACGCTGCAGGCCCTGCCCCGGTCGGCCCTCGCCCCGCGCGTGGCCGCGATGTGGGATGCGGCGGCCACCGCCGACCTCGGCGGAAATTTCACCCCCGCGACGCTCACCGAAGCCGAGCAACGCGGCCTGCGGCAGCTCGCCGACACTTCGCTCGCCGACTCCCTGCGTCGTTACACGCTGAACCTCTATTCGATCCGCGGAATCATCCCGGGCCGTGCGGTCTACGTCGTCAGCGAAGTCACCGAATCGAAGAAGCCGATTTCCGACGGCGTCGAGTTCATCCAGAAGGCGAAGGAACTCAACCGGGATGGCGCCGTCGTCGAGACGGCCTGGAGCCGCCGTGAATTCAACAACGGCGTCCGCGCCGGCGAAGAGATCGTGCTGCCGGCCACCATCCGCGAACTCGACTTCATCCGCCAGGTGAGCCGCTTCCAGGACCCGAAGACGGGCAAGCTCATCGAACCGCTCATCCGCACGATGGACCGCGTCCGCCGGAGCGAATACCCCTATCCCGAACTCCGCGCCTACCAGCTGCAGGAACTCTACAAGCTCGCGACCACCCGCCCGGAAGCTTGGGGCCTCATCTACTCCCCTTCCGCGCAACGCGACGCCGAGCAGCTGCGACGCATCACGCAGAACGCGCTGCGACCCTATGACTTCCTCTTCAAGGACAAGTGGGCGGACATCCAGACCGAGCTACGCGCCTTCCTGATCAGCCAAGGCGGTGCGGGCTACGCCGAGGAAGCCCGCTTCTGGCGAGCGACGTTCGCCGGTCTGCGCAACCGCAAGCTGATCTTCGCCGGCATGGTCGGGCGCGACGGCCAGCCCAACCTCCGCGAAACGATCAAAGGCAGCGCGCTCTACGGCTTGGACAACGACGGCAAAGCCACGGTGCTCTTCCGCATCGCCGACGACGGCGAAGTGAAGCGCATCGCCGAAGCCGCGCCACTGAGCCCTTTGCTTCGCTACCCCGGCACCGTCGCCGAAGCCGCCCAAGCCGCCGGCGTGCCCAAGGCCCTCCTCCCGCCGGACGGCGGCTGGGAAACCCTCCTCCAAGGCCGCGATCTCTGAACGATGTCCCGCCCCACCCACTTCCGCCTCCGCTGGAAAGGCGCCCTCACCGGCCCCTTCCCCCTCGTGCGTATCCAAGAGATGCTCCGCGCCGGCGAGATCAGCCTGCTGCACAACATCGAAGTCGATGAATCCTGGATGACGGTCCGCGACTACTTCCGGGCCATCGGCCTCTCGCGCGGAGTCGCCGTCGCCACGTTCGACAATGCGCATCCGACCTCGGGCGCTCCGACGTCGGCGCCAGGCGAAGAGCTGCCTGTCGGCGAAGCGCTGTCACCCGCCGCCAGTCGCAACGCCGCCGGCGAATCGCTTGAACGCTCCGTCCGGGAAGGCTACCTCTGGTGCGGCTCCACCTTCTTGCTTCCGCCCACCTTCGGCCTTGCGGTGTACGCGTGGCATCTGGTGTCGCCGGAAACGCCGCCGATCTCGCTGTTCATCCTGCTGGCCTTCACGACCGCGCTGGGCTGCTTCCTCCCGGTCGCCTTCGTCCGCAAGGTCGGTCGCACCCTCGATCAGGAAGGCCTGGCCGAAATCCGTCAGACGCAGGCCAACCTCGCCATCTTGCTGGCCGGCCTCGGTTTCGTGCTTTGGTCGTGGTGTTTCTGGATCCTGGTCTACCCCCGCCCCTGACCTCAATCGGCTTGACGAGCCAACGGGGCTGGGCTGGACTGACCGAACTCGGTTTTCGGTAGTGTAGCTCAGTTGGTTAGAGCGAGGGACTCATAAGCCCTAGGTCGGCAGTTCGATCCTGCCCACTACCACCACCGGGTGCTTGCTTTGGGCTCAGGCCTTCAGGATAGCCGACACAGGAATATCCAGGCCGTCCTTCCAAAGGGCTTCAAGGGCGTAGCTCTTGCGGATGTCCTCGCGGAAGACATGGAACAGGACGTCAAAGGCGTCGACCACGGTCCAGCCGCTATCACGCTGGGATTCGGAGCGGGAACTGACGCCAGCTTCGTCCAAGGACTGCTCGAGGGCGATGCGCAAGGCGCGCAGGTGCGGCTCGGACGTTCCCGTGGCGATCACCAGGAAGTCGGCGATGGAAGAAATCTGGCCCATCTCCAGCACGCGGATTTCGACAGCCTTCTTATCATCGAGGGCGTGGATCGCGGCAATGAGGTGCGCCGGCAGCTTGGGGAGCACGACCATCGGCTTGGCGGCGGCTTTCTCGCCACGGCTCTTGGCCTTGAGCGGCGGGACGGCGGGGATGATGCGGCGAGCCGGACGGACCGAGCGGGACGCAGGCTTGGCGGATCGGCTGGCCGGGCGCGCCTTGGCGGCAGGTTTGGCGGCGTTCTTCTTGGTCTTCTTTTTAAGGGCGGACATGGTCAGGCTTGGTAAAGGGAGCGCTCATCGATGTGGCGGGCGACCCCGAGGGGCAAGCCGTTTCGGGTCGAATCACCTCGACGCAGGGCTTCGCGGAGCGCCGTGGAGGAAACTTGCACCGCCGGCGCCTTCAATACCGTCAGGCGGATGAGGGCCGCGATGGTCGGAGGGGGCACGGTCGAGATGCCATCACGTGACAACACCGCGAATTCCACCAGACTGCAAAGTTCGGCGACATCCTTCCACCGATCCAGCCTGGCCAGCTGATCGGCCCCAAGGATCCAGACCCGCAAGGCATCAGGAAATTCTTCCGCCAACTCTCGGGCGGTCTCGACCGACCAGCTCGTGCCGGCGCGGCCGATCTCACGCTCATCGACGACCGCCCAAGGACAATCGGTGAAAGCCAGCCGGCACATCGCGACGCGATCCGGCGCGGACGCCTGCGGCGCACCGGAACGCAAGGGCGCTTGGCCGGCCGGAATGATCCGCACTTCGTCCAGTCCGAGCTGCTTCCATGCCGCGGTGGCCGCGGCCACATGGCCCGCATGCGGAGGATCGAAGGTCCCACCTAGGATGCCGATGGCAGCAGGCATGCCGCATTACGCTTGGGCCGGCCTCCCGTGGCAACCCAAAGCAGGCTTGAGCCCGGACCATTCCGCCGAAACACTGCCGGCATGGCGTCAGCTTCGAGATTCCTGCCCCCGGGCTTCGACCCCGCCCAGATCGTCGTCGTCATCGCCGGCAAGGGCCGCTACCCCGCCCTGCTGATCGAGTGCGCCCGTGCCCGCGGCGCCAAAGTGAAGCTGGTCTCCTTCGAAGAAGAGACGGATCCCGCCCTGATCGCGACCTTTGCCGCCGCGGACCATCGCGCCATCCCGGTCGGCAAGCTCGGCCAGATGCTCGACGCCCTCGGCGAGTTGGGCGCCGCCGGCGCGGTGATGGCCGGCCAGGTGACGCCGCGCAAACTCTTCACCGGCATGGTGCCGGACCTGAAGCTCGTCGCGTTGATGGCTTCCCTCAAGGAACGTAACGCCGAGACGATCTTCGGGGCCATCTCGACCGAGATCGAGAAGGTCGGCGTCCGCATGCTCGACGCCCGCATCTTCCTCGACGACCATCTGGCGTCGACGGGCTGCATGACCGGCTGGGCTTGCGGCATCGGCGACGAGCAGCTGGCGTTCAGCACGCGCATGGCCCGCGAGATGGCCCGGCTCGACGTCGGGCAATCCGTGGTCACGGCCAAAGGCACCGTCATCGCGGTCGAAGCCTTCGAAGGCACCGACAACATGCTCCGCCGCTGCGCCCAGACCGGCGGCAAGGAGATGATGCTCACCAAGACCTCCAAGCATGCGCAGGACTGGCGCTTCGACGTCCCGTGCTTCGGGGTCAAGACCCTCGAGAGCATGGCCGAAGGCGGCGTGACGAAAGCGGCCCTCGAAGCCGATGCGGTCATCCTCATCGACAAGCCCGCGGTCATCGCCCGCGCCAAGCAGCTGGGCATCGACCTCTTCGGCTTCGGCCCAGCCTGAGCCACTTGCCATGAACCGCCGCCACTTCCTCGGGACGAGCTTGCTGGCCGGCTTGGCCAGCCAGGCCTTCGCCAAGACGAAGGACGAAGACTCCTTCGATTTCGCCTACCTCACGGACATCCACGTCCAGCCGGAACTCGGCGCACCGGAAGGCTTCCGCCAGTGCCTGCGGGCGGTCAACGCCCTCGCCACGCCGGCCGACTTCGTGCTGACCGGCGGCGACCTGATCTTCGACGCGCTCGACGTCGGCATGGACCGTATCCGCGAGCAGTGGAAAGTCTTCGACGAATGCAGCAAGGAGCTCGCCCTGCCGGTCCACCACGCGATCGGCAACCATGACGTCGTCGGCTGGTCGTCGAAATCGCAGGTCAAGCCGACCGACCAGGATTACGGCAAGAAGCTCTTCGCGGAACGCTTCGGCCTCGCGCGCACCTACCGCAGCTTCGACCACAAGGGCTGGCACTTCATCATCCTGGACTCCATCGGACAGAACAAGGAGACCCTTGAATACGAAGGCTGGATCGACGACGCGCAACTTGCCTGGCTGAAGCAGGACCTCGCTACGACCGGCCGCACGAAACCGATCGTGATGGTCACGCATATCCCGTTCTACACCATCTGGCATCAGGTGCTGAAAGGCCCCGACCATCACCTCGACGGCAAGGCCATCGTCCGCAACCTGCACACGTTCAGGAAGCTGTTCGACGACTACAACCTCCAGCTCGTGCTGAGCGGCCATGGCCACGTCGTCGAACGCATCGAGATCGGCAAGGTCACTTATCTGCAAGGCGGCGCGGTCAGCGGCATGTGGTGGAAGGGCCCCGTCTTCGGCAAGCCCGAGGGCTTCGGCACCGTCACCTGCCGTCGAGACGGGACTTGGTCGTGGAAGTATCGTGACTACGGCTGGAAGGCCCGGAAGCAGTAGTTCAACCTTCGTAGAAATTCCACGCGACCAGGCTCTCGGCGAGCACCCACGCGACCAGCAACGCCAGCAGCAGGAGAATCCATTTGCGCCAGCGCACCCATGCCCCCGGCGTCTCGGCGGAGTGATCCAATCCCCGGCGTGCGCTCAGGAGCAGCTTGAGCCGCGCATGCCAGGCGAGCTTGGTCTCGTCCGACAGGTCCCGATGCGCGTACGCGTTCACCCGGTAATCGGGCTTGCGGAACAGATTGGCGATGCGGCGCAGCACACCCTCTGCCTACACCCTTTACCCACGCTTTACAAGCGGAGCGTCTCTGGGTAAGTCCAAAGGCGTGAAGTCCACCACCCGGTCCCTCCGCGCCCTCAAAGGCGTCCGGCCCATCGTCTGCCTGACCGCCTACGATGTGAGCACGGCCCGCATCGCGGACGCCGGCGGCGCCGACCTCATCCTCGTCGGCGATTCCCTCGGCAACACCGTCCTCGGGCTCCCCGACACCGTCGGCGTGACCCTGGACATGATGATCCACCACGCCGCCGCCGTCGCTCGCGCGAAGACCGAAGCCCTCGTGGTCGGCGACCTCCCCTTCGGGCTGGCCCATGATAGCTTCCCGAAGCTCCTCGGCTACTGCCGCCGATTCCTGCAGGAAGGCGGCGTCAAGGCCGTGAAGATCGAAGGCGGCGCTTCGCTCGCTCCGTCCATCGCCCGGCTGGTCGACGCCGGCATCCCGGTCATGGGCCACGTCGGCATGCTGCCCCAACGCGTCCACGCCGCCGGCTATCGCCGCCGCGGACTCACGCCGCAAGACCAGCAGAAGATCCTGGTCGACGCCCAAGCCGTGGCCGCCGCCGGCGCTTTCGCGATCGTCGTCGAATGCGTCGAAGAGAAATTCATGCCGCAGATCACCGAGGCGGTCGCCGTGCCGACGATCGGCATCGGCTCCGGCCGTGGCTGCGACGGCCAGATCCTCGTCATCCATGATCTGCTCGGGCTCACGCCGGAACCTCCGCCCTTCGCGCGCCCTGAAGCCAACCTGCACCGTGACGCGGTCGCGGCCGTGCGCCGCTGGGCCGCCAAGGTGCGCACCAAGAAATCCAAATGAACTGCGTCATCTTCGGAGCCGGCGGATGGGGAACGGCCATGGCCATCCACCTCGCCCGCCAAGGCCAGACCGTCACGCTGGTGCCGCGTCGCGCCGAACAGGCCCTCACGCTCGCCACCACCCGCGAGAACAAGGATTACCTCCCGGGGCATCGTCTCGACGACTCCATCCAGATCGGCCTCGAACCGCTGCCGGCGCTCATGGACGCGGACCTGGTCTTCCTCGCCTGCCCGTCCAAGGGCCTACCCGAACTGCTGAAGGCCATCGGCCCGGCGGTACGTGGCTCTTCCGCCAAGATGGCCATCTCGCTCTGCAAAGGCCTCGACCTCACCACGCTGCGTCGTCCGTCCGAAATGATGGCCGACGCCTTCGGCTCGATCCCGGTCGGTACGCTGAGCGGGCCAAGCAACGCCGACGAAGTCGCTCGCGGCCTGCCCACGGCGCTGGTGCTCGCGGCGGTCACGGACGATGCGCTCCTTAAGGAAGTCCAGGCAGCCGTCAGCGGACCGACGCTCCGGGCTTACACTTCGACCGACCTCATCGGCGTGGAGATCGGCGGGACGCTCAAGAACGTCTACGCTCTGGGCGCCGGCCTCTGCGACGGCCTCGGCCTCGGCTCCAACGCGAAGGCCGCGATGCTCACGCGTTCGCTGCAGGAGATGGCCCGCCTCGGCGAGGCCCTCGGCGCGCGCCCGGAAACTTTCCTCGGACTGGGCGGCGTCGGCGACCTCATGGCCACCGCGCACGGCTCCTGGAGCCGGAACCGTTCGCTCGGCGAACAGCTCGCCAAAGACCCGCAAGGCACGCTCGCGGCGTTGGCCTCCCGCAAGGAAGCCGTCGAAGGTCACCGCGCGGCCGAAGCCCTGTCCAAACTGGCCACCAGCCGCGGACTCGAAGCGCCGATTCTTTCCTGCCTGCACGCGATCCTCTACAAGGGGCTCGACCCTCGCGCGGGCGTCGTCGCCCTGATGACCCGCGACCTCCGCCCGGAGGCATGAGCGACCCGGGCATCTGTTCGCGTCCGTCGCCCATCGCTGGCCTCGGGCTTTTCGCCACGCGCGCGTTCGCTCCTCAGGAGCGCATCGCCGCCTACAGCGGGCGGGTGGTCACGCGACCGCCGGACGAAGCCAAGGCCTCGGGCAAGGTCTTCGCCCTCGAGATCGCACCGGGGACATGGCTGGACGGCTCCACCGAGGACAACCTCTCCCGGCATGCCAACCACGCCTGCCATCCGAACGCCGAACTGGTCTGGGACGAGGCCCTCGCCACCGCCTGGCTCACCGCCACGCACCCCATCGCCATCGACGAAGAAATCACCTTCGATTATGGATTTTCGCTCGCCGAGAGCCTCTTTCACCCATGCGCGTGCGGCGCTCCGGATTGCGTCGGTCGGATCATCGCCACCCCCCTCCGGCCCGCCTTCCGCCGACACCTGCGTTTTTCACGTCCAAGGGATTGACCACCTGCTTCGTGACAGTCAGTTTTCGCAGGTCAAACAGCCTATTTATCCATGAAAAAAGTCGCCCTTACCGAGCTCGATCCCCGGCTCCAGAAACAGATCGCCGCGGCCGACCAGCAACTGAAGACGAACCCTCAGTACGCGATCGAAGTCCTTTCCGGCATCCTGGTCCGTAATCCTGGCTGCATCGAAGTCCGCCGGACGCTCCGCAAGGCCCAGAAAGCCCTGCTCGGCACCAAGAAAGGCCTGTTCGACGGCATCACTGGCGCCCTGACTTCAGGCAAGATCGCGAAGGCCGTCGAAGCCGATCCGGTCGCCGCGATCGCCGCCGCCGAGGAGACCCTCGGAAAGAAGCCCACCGACGCCAACGCGAACAAGACCCTGGCCCTCGCCGGCATCACGCTCGGCTTCCATGAACTGGCCGCTTTCGCCTACGAGGAACTCTCCACCAACGAACCTACCCAGGTGCAGCACTTCGTCGACCTCGCCAACGTCTGGATCAGCGCCGGCGAGAACGACCAGGCCCTCAATGCCGCCGACAAGGGCCTCAAGCTCTTCCCTGGCAACGGCGACCTGCAGGAAGCCGTCCGTAAGGCCTCGGTCAACAAGACCATGAAGAAAGGCAACTGGGAGGACAAAGGCGACTTCCAGTCCAAGCTCAAGGACAAGGACGAAGCCCTCCGCCTCGACCAGGCCTCGCGCACCGTCACCGATGCGGCCACCGCTATCGCGCAGGCCGCCGAGTTCGCCCAGAAGATCCAGGCTTCGCCGGACAACCTCGACCTCTACCGCGAGATCGTCCGCATGTTCGTCATCGCCGAAGACCTCGACAGCGCCATCGCCTGGCTTCAACGCGGCCGCCTCACGACCCTCGGCAAGGCCGACACTTCGCTTGAACGCCAGGAGAGCGACCTGATCACCCGCCGCTATGAGCGCATCTCCAAGCAGCTGCGCGAAGCCATCGCCGCCAACCCGGCCGACACGGCCAGCAAGGATGCCCTCGCCAAAAACGAGACGGAACTCGCCGACTTCCGCCTCAAGACCTCCATCTCCTTGGTCGAACGCTACCCGAACGATTTCGCCTATCGCTACGAGCTCGGCGCCCTGCTCCTGGCCGCCAACCGCCTCGAGGAGGCCGTGCAGCAGCTCCAGTACGCCCAGCGTAACCCGAAGTTCCGCCAGCCCGCCCTCCTCGCCATCGGCCGCGCCTTCACCCTCGGAGGAAAATATGACCTCGCGATCGAGCAGCTCACCGCCGCCAAGAGCGAGGTGCAGCTGATGAATGACCTGAAGAAGGAGATCATCTACGCCCTCGGCGACACGTTCGAGAAGATGGGCAAGGCCAAGGAAGCCGTCGACGAATACAAGGTCATCTACATGGCCGACTCCGGCTACCGCGACGTCGCGAAGAAGATCAACGACTTCTACGAGAGCCAGAAGGGCCCTGCCGCCTAATCCACCCACGACGTCACCCGACCGCGGACGGCCACCCCGCCCGCCTACCCTTTCCTGCCCATGGCCCTCACTCACTTTAAGAGCAACCTCATCGCCGACGTCGGCATCAGCATGGGAGACGAAGGCAAAGGCCGGCTCATCCCTGAGATCGTCCGCGAATTACAGACCCTCACCGGTCGCCGCGACGTGGTCGGCACGGTCCTCAAGGTCAACGGTGGCGCCAATTCTGGCCACACGGTCGCCGGCCTGAAGCTCAACCTGCTCCCCGGCGGCGTAGCCGAACATGACGTGGCCTGCCTGGCGCTCGGCGCCGGCGTCGTGGCCGACCCGCGCAAGGCGCTCTGGGAAGCCCTGCCCCTGGAGAAGATCGGCATCCCGGTCCTGAACCGCCTGCTCATCGACGAACGCTGCATGATCAGCGACGTCTCCCACCGCATCCTCGACCTCGCCTGGGAAGACTACCGCATCAACATCCTCGGCCACGAAGCCCGCGGCTCGACCGGCCGCGGCATCACGCCCGCCTACGCGGACGAAGTCGGCCAGTTCCAGATCCACTATTCGGAGTTCCTCGGCGCCAAGTCCGACTACGCGACGCGCCTCTCCGCCCGCCTCGACCGCGCCGCCTCCATCGTGCGCGACGTCTGCAAGCTTTCGCCCGAGAAGTGGGCCGGCCTCTTCGCCAAGCTCACCGAGGCCGAACTCCGCGCGAACAAGGGCGCCGTCGAATCCGGCGTCTTCAAGCCGGCCGAATTCGACTTCACCCGCTTCGCCGGCAAGACTCCTTTCTCGTTCGACCACGCCGCCGTGCTCGACTGCTACTGGCAGGCCGGCGCCGCCCTCGCCCACGCCATCGGCGACGTCCGTGAACGCATCCTCGGCGACCTCGCCGCCGATCGCCGCATCATCGGCGAGTTCGGCCAGGCCTACTGGCTCGACAAGCGCGCGGGCTTCGCCCCGAACGTCACGGCCTCCCACACCTACACGCCCGAATTCTTCCAATCCGCCGGCATCCCGGTCCAGGCGATCCATACGGTGGGCTGCTGCAAGGCCTACGACACCAAGGTCGGTACGCACGTCTTCCTCACGAAGATGCCGGAAGAGCACCCGCTCCAGCGCGCCCTCGCCAAGCTCGAGTTCGGCACCAGTACGGGCCGGCAGCGTATGGTCGGCTGGTCGGATCTGGTCGAAAAGGCCGACGCCCTCCGCTACGGCGGCTACGACGACATCGTCCTGAACAAACTCGACGCCCTCTCGCCCCACGGCGAATGGAAGGGTGGCGATCTGCTCGTCTGCACGGGCTACCGCGACGTCGCCGGCAAGGTCGTGTCCGGCGTTCCCCGCAACGACGCCGTCCGTCGCACGCTCCAGCCCATCTACGCCACCCTGCCCGGCTGGACGGCCGACATCACGAAGGTCCGCTCCTACGCCCAGCTGCCGGCCGAAGCACGCCGCTACGTCGCCTTCACGATGGCGGAAATCGTCCGCCTCGCTTCGCGCGGTGGCTCCCTGCCCACCGTCCCGAACCTCCGCTACATCGGCGTCGGCCCGGACCCTGACCAGATCATCTCGGACGTCCCCGCGACCGCCGAGCTGATCAAGCAGGCCTGACAATCCTTCCGCCGCCGCGCCGATGGCCGACCTGGAACATAACTTCGCGATTCCCCTCTGGGCGCTCGTCGACCAGACCAAGGTCGAGGCTGGCAAGTCGGACATGCGCGGCCTGGCCAAGGAGCTCGGCAAATGGCTCGCCCATAATTTCGACGTCGACCACAAGGGCGTCGCCATCGAGGAACCCTCCGGCACCGAGCCCGGCGCGATGCCGATGTTCGTGGTCGCCAGCGTCCCGCAGGCTCAGTGGCATGTGATGGTCGCCCTCGCCCAGAGCCGCCGCTGCCAGTTGTTCGTCGTGCTTCCGACCGAGAGCGGTGCGTTCCGCCTCCAGGAACTGAACGTCCCGAAGCCCGAGTGATCAGACGGCGAAAGCCTTGACGGTCTCGAGATGCAGTTCGGCGACCTGGTCCAAGGTCAGGCCGCCCCACTTATAGCCACCGGCCAAGGCGAAGACGTGCGGGATCTTCCGGGCGCGCGCCCAATGGACGACGAGCTTCTCGCGCTTCCGGATGATGTCCTTGGTGATGCCCTTCATGCCGCCGGCCTTCTCGTACGTATCCATGCCGGCGTTGTAGATCAGGAAATCGACCCTCTCCAAGGAGTGCAGCGCATCCTCGACATGGCCGAGGTAGCCTTTGGGATTGTCCACCTCGACGTAGAAATGGCGTTGCGGATCGCTCGGCACCCACGAGTCGAAGGAGTTGACCGTGACGTCGGCTAGGCACACCTGCGGATGATCGCCGAGGATGTCGAACGTCCCGCCCCCGGCATGCGCGTCGAGGTCCAGGATGCCGACGGTCTTGACCTTCTTGAGCGCCTCGAGCGCGGCGAGGGCCAGTCCGTTGAACTGGCAGAACCCGTTGCCGGCGTTACGGCGAGCATGATGCAAGCCGCTGGAGAGGCTGCCCGAACGTCCGTGCTTCAAGGCCTCCTTCACGGCGTCGCGCATTCCGCCGGTCGAGGCCAGGATGCTGTCCAGCAAAGGCTGCGACCAAGGCCCGACCTCCAGGAAGGCGCCTTTGTCCTCGAAGGTGCTCCGCACATGCTCAGGCGTGTGGATGAGTTCGAGCTCCTTGCGCGTGGCGAGCTTGGGCGCCTCGAGCCAGACCTCCCCGGCCTTGCCCGCCTCGATCATCCCGGCCACCAGCCCCGCCTTGCTGACGGTCTCGATCTTGCCCTCGACGACGTACGTCGGGCTATAGAAGACGGTGAGCGGCTGCGACGGCATAAGCATGTTATGCCTATGGCCGGCCCCTTCGTCAAATCGCCCGACTGTCATAGGTTGCAGGTTGGCATCAACTGGACCGGGCCTCATCTTACGGGAACACCCGTCTCATGCCCTTCGACCCGAATATTCCACGAGAACTCGCTAATAAACTGGGTCGGGAAGCGATGCAGGTCATCGAGTTGGGCCTATACGCCTCGCCGAGCAGCCGCCAGGTCGACATCGCCGCCGACATCGCTTCGTCGGTCGCGCGGACCACCCACCTGCCCCCCGACCATCGTCACACCTTCCCCCGGACGGGACCTTTCGCGACCGCCATCGAGGTGACGGAAGAGACCTCCCTTGCGGCGGCCGCCCGTCATGACGCGGCCGGACTGCGGACGCTCGTGCTCAACTTCGCCTCCGCCACCGTCCCCGGCGGCGGCTTCCTCGCCGGCGAACGCGCCCAGGAGGAATACCACTGCCGTTCTTCCGCCCTCTTCGCCTGCCAGCTCAACGGACCGATGTACTCCTTCCACCTGCAGCAAGGCAACCCGCTCCGCTCCGATGCGATGATCTACTCGCCCGACGTCCCGGTCTTCCGCGACGACGCGCATCAGATGCTCGAGAAGCCTTTCAAGGTGGCGTTCATCTCTGCGGCGGCCGCCGACGCCCGTGACGTGGCCCCGCTCGATCAGCCGAAGATCCCCGGAGCCATGGGCGCCCGCATTGTCAAGGTCCTGGCGGCGGCGCAGGCGAACGGCCACGACGCGCTGGTACTCGGCGCTTGGGGCTGCGGCACCTTCGCCAACAGCCCGGCGCTCATCGCCGACCTGTTCCGCCAGGCCCTGCAAGGCCCCTTCAAAGGGGCCTTCCGCCAGGTGACGTTCGCCATGATCGACCCGACACCGGACCGTCGCTGCCTCAGCCAGTTCCAGCTGGCGCTGGCCCAGAAGGCCTCGCCCACGCACAACT
>CAIXQT010000062.1 GCA_903921665.1 uncultured Opitutia bacterium | reverse complement strand
TCGGCCGCCTGCGCTCCCGCGGCTTTCAGTTGCGCCGAGGTGGCCCAGGTCTCGCGGGAGCTGAAGTAATAGGTGCCGGAATTAGCCACGCCCGGGACGGTCGGCATCTTGCGGTATTCTTCCGGGGTCGCGTAGACAACGTTGGCGTAGGCGAAGAGCGGTTGCGACGGATCCATGAGTGGCGCCTCGGCGATCCAGCGTCCGTCGACCTGCTTCGCTTCGACGCGCCGCCAGAAGCGGGTGAGCTCATGGATGTCCTGGGTGACGTAGATCCGGACGGTCTGGCACGGGATGGCGGCATCGGGCGTGACGATCACATGCGGGATGCGTCCTGGTTCGATGGCGATCGCCGGCGTGGCGGGTACGAGGCCGGTCTTGCCTTTAAGGTATGTCTCGAACCACAGATGCTGCGTGAGCGCGCTGGCGTGGTCGTGGCGGTGATTGAAGTGCGGCGACATGCTCAGGCGGAGGAGCGAGTCCGGGACGCCTCGCCAGGTCCACGCCATGTTGTCCATGTGCGCATGGAAGTCGTTGGTCGGCGAGAACCAGAGCGTCGGGACGCTCAGGCGGGTGATGTAGGGGTTCTCCGAGGTCGTGGCCAGGGCGAGCGGGGTGGCCTTGGAGCGCTGGCCTCCGGGCATCTCGTCGAGCGTCGCGATCAGATCACCCGAGCCGCCGCAGGAAGGCACCGCTGCCTTCACGCGCTTATCGATGCCGGTGAGCTGGGTCGTGAGCCTTCCGCCCATCGAATGGCCGTAGACGCCGAGGCGGGCGGGGTCCGCTTCGGCTTGGGCTTGGAGGAAAGTCAGTCCACGACGGGCGGCGAGCGTGACCAGGAACCAGTTGTCGTTGCGGGGCGAATCAACCGGGTCGAGGGTATAGGCGTCGGGGGTCGTCGGGCCCGCGAAATGGTTGGCCTTGTTCCGTTGCGGCGGGTGGGTCGCGTCGAGCGCGCCCCAGTCCGTGTTCGGGCCATCGTAGACCTTGCCATCCGCGAAGGTCATCTTGTTGCCGCCCCAGTTGAGCGACAGGCTGGCGTAACCCAGCTTCGCGTTCGTCACGACCGTCGCGAGATTCGCGGACTGACCTCCGCCATGGATGTGCATCAGGCCCGGGAGGGATTTAGCGCCTTTCGGAAAAGCATAGAAAGCCGCGACCGTGGCGGGCTGGCCCTTGAAGGTGCCGATGCGATAGCGGATGACGCGACAGACGATGCCGTCTTGCTCCCATTCTTTGGTCACCTCGGTCTCGAGCGGCTCCTTGCGCGGGTCGAAATCGCCCCAGAGCTCGTCGAGGTTCTGCGGCACCTTGCCGTCTTTCAACGCAGGCAAGGTCTCGGCGCTCAGGTGCGTCAGCAGGGCCAGCAGGCAAAGCAGAGGGAATCTCATAGGGGTGGCGTCAGGATGGATGCAGTCCTCAGGGAGACCAGAGAAAAAGCGAATGGAGAGCACCACGAGCCGTCCTTGTTCGATGGGTAGGGTCGGGACAGCGTCACGACATAGCCTGCATCGGGTAGGGTTGAGCGCCCTCGCTCAACCGCAGCTGACCGAGGCGGTCAGCCCTACCTCCTGATCCACCCGATCAGCTTGCTGAACCAGCGGGTGGGTTTGGCGGCGTTGTCGCGGCGTGCCTGCAGGAGGGCGAGAATCTCGTTCTTTCCGGCGAGCGTGGCGAAGTCGGCCGGAGTCGAGCCGCCTTGGTCCGCCACGGGATCCGCGCCTGCGTCGAGGAGCAGGGTGGCGATTTGGACGTAACCCTTGAAGGCCACGCCGCCGAGGGGGGTCTGGCCCTTGTCATTGCGTAGGTCGACCGTGGCGCCCGACTTCAGCAGCAGCTTCACGACCTCGGTCCGGCCATGGTAGCCGGCCAGCATCAGGAGCGTGTTGCCCTTGGCGTCGCGCGCATCGACCGCCAGGCCGCCCTTCAGCAGGGCGCCCAAGCCGGTCGCATCGCCATTACGGGCAAGGTCTGCGGCCGCGTCAGGAAGGAGGTTCGGACTGGTCATGTTTAACCGAGTAGCGCGCGGAGTCCGGCTTCATCGATGACGGCGACGCCGAGTTCCTGGGCCTTGGTGAGCTTGGAGCCGGCTTCTTCGCCGGCCACGACGTAGTGCGTGTTCTTGCTGACGCTGCCGGAGACCTTGCCGCCGGCCTTCTCGATCATGTCGCGGGCTTCGTCGCGGCCGAGCGTGGGCAGGGTGCCGGTGAGGACGAAGGTCTTGCCGGCGACGCCTTCGACCGAACCCGCGGCGGCGGCTTCGACAAGGTTTAGTCCGGCGGCACGCATGGCCTTCACCCAATCGCGGTGGTTGGGGTCGCTGAAGAAGGAGAGGATGGACTCGGAGACTTCGATGCCGACGCCGGAGATGACGGATTCATACACGGGTTCGCCGGTATTGCGGTTGATCCGGATGAAAGTCAGGAGTTGCTCACGTTTGACGGCTTCGAGCGCGTCCATGGACTTGAAGTGACGAGAGATATCCTTGGCGGTCTGCATGCCGACGTTCGGGATGCCGAGGGCGTGGATCGCGCGCCAGAGCTCGCGCTGCTTGGCCTGCTCCAGGCCGGCCATCATGTTGTCGACGGACTTATCCTTGAAGCCTTCGAGGATGCGCCACTGGGGTGGGGTGATGCCGAGGGCATCGACCGGGACGTCGACTAGTTTGCTGTCGACGAGCTGTTCGGCCACGGCGTCACCGAGGCCATCGATGTCGAGACACTGCTTGCTGGCGAAGTGGACGAGGCGGCGGATCTTCATCTCGCGCGAAGGGGCGCGGAGCTTGTAGGCGGCTTCTTTACCTTCCCGTGTCGCATCTAGGCCGAGCTCCTTGAGGCGGGCTTCGAAGTCGAAGGGCGGAGCGTCGGCGGGGCGTTTTGCCGGCACGACCTCAAGCACCTGCGGGATGATCTCGCCGGCCTTCTGGATGCGGACGGTGTCGCCTTCGCGGATGTCCTTGCGGGCGATCTCGTCGGCGTTGTGCAGGGTCGCGCGCGCGACGGTCGAGCCGGCCAGCAGGACGGGATCGAGCTCGGCGACGGGCGTGATGGCGCCGGTGCGGCCGACCTGCATGCTGATCTTGCGGAGGATGGTCTCGGCCTGGTCTGGCGGGAACTTGAACGCCACGGCCCAGTGCGGGAACTTGCTCGTCGTGCCGGCACGGCGCTGGTCTTCGAGGCGGTTGACCTTAACGACGGCCCCGTCGGTCGGGAAGGGGAGGTCGCGGCGGAGGACGTCGAGCTGCTGGATGGCCTTCCAGGCGTCGTCGACGCCCTGCTGGACGTCGATGTCGTCACGGATCGGGAAGCCCCAGGTCTTGAGCTTGTTTTTGAATTCCTTGAGCGAGGCGAAGGCGGTGGCGGGCTCGCAGGCGCCGAGGCCGTAGCAGACGATGCTGAGCCGACGTTTACGGGCTTCCTCGGCGTCGAGGAGCTTCACCGTGCCCGCGGCGAGGTTACGGGGATTGGCGTAAAGCGGTTCGCCGGCGGCCTCGCGGAGCTGGTTGAGACGCTGAAACTCCGCGAGCTCCATGTAGATCTCGCCACGGACCTCAAGGAGGTCGGGCGCGCTCTTGAGCGTTCGTGGGATCTCGCGGATCAGGCTGACGTTGGCCGTCACGTCGTCGCCTCGGGCGCCGTTGCCACGAGTGACGGCCCGGACGAACTGTCCCTTTTCGAAAGTAAGCGAGACCGCCACGCCGTCGACCTTGGGCTCGACGATGAACTCCATTCCGGCGCCGCCGAGGGCCTTGTAAAGACGGTCGCCGAAGGCGCGGAAGTCAGCTTCGTCGTAGGTATTGTCGAGCGACAGCATCGGCGCCTTGTGGTCGGCCTGCTGGAAACCTTCAGACTTATCGTCGCCGATGCCGAGGTCGGGTCCGGCGAACATCGGGAACTCCCGTTCCAGATCGGCCAGCTGGTCGACGAGCTTGTCGAATTCGAAGTCGGAGATCTTCGGGCTGTGCTTCTTGCGATAC
>CAIXQT010000061.1 GCA_903921665.1 uncultured Opitutia bacterium | reverse complement strand
ATGGCCTGCGCGGTCGGAGCCTTCGGCTTCCTGAACCAGCATTCGTCCGGGACGATTCTTGGTTACCCGATCCCCTATAACACGCGCTGCTTCGGTACCTTCATCAGCCGCAACCATGCCGGCGTCTACCTCTACCTCCATGCCGCCCTCGCCCTGGCGCTCACGTTCTGGCACATCCGTCGCGCCGGCGAGAACACGCTGAAGGGCGGCCCGCACCTGATTGCCGCGTTCCTGGCCTTCGCGTTGGCCCTGCTCGTCACGCTGACCAGTAGCACCGGCGGCGTGGGGGTCGTCCTCGCGCTCTTTATCCTCTCGCTGCCGCTGGCCTATTACTTCGGCTTCCCGGGCTCCCGTGGTTCCCGTAAGCAGATCATCATCGTTACCGGGGCGGCCATGCTCCTCTCCGCCGCCGTGATTCTCGCACTCGTCGACCTCAAGCCAATCATCGAGCGTTTCCAGAAGAAGGCGGCGTCCTATCAGCTGGACGGCACCGATGACCGCGCGCCCTTGCGCCGCGCGACCTGGTCGCTGATCAGCGAGGCCGGCTGGACGGGCCGTGCCTGGGTCGGCTACGGCGCCGGCTCCTACCGCTGGATCTCACCGCCTTACCAGGCGCAGCAGAAAGAGCTCCAGCGCGACGGGAAACTTTTCTACCGCGCGATTCATGCGCATAATGACTGGCTCGAGATGCTCGCCGACTGGGGTATCGCCGGGATGCTCGCCGTTTGCGCCGGCCTTTTCTGGCTGGGCCGACGCCTCGTCCGCGCTTTCCACGGCGGCCATCCCGAGACCGTCCCGCTCGCGCTGGGACTCTTGTTGATGATGGTCCACGCTTGGGTCGATCTGCTATTCTGGTTCACGCCGTTGATGTTCACGGCGGCCTTCGTCGCCGCGGCGATGACCTGCCTCACTGAGCAGTCGTCTGCCGAGTCGTCCCGGAACCCTTCCTGATCTTGCGTCAGATCGTCCAACATCTGGGCTCGGGCCGCACCGAGCTCGTTACCGTGCCCGCGCCGGGTCCGCATCGCGGACGCCTGCTCGTCCGCGCGACGCGTTCGCTGGTGTCGCTCGGCACGGAACGCATGCTCGTCGAATTCGGTCGCGGCGGCTGGCTCAGCAAGGCCCGCCAGCAGCCGGAGAAATTCCGCGCGGTGATCGCCAAGGTCCGCTCCGAAGGATTCTTCGCCACGGTCTCGGCAGTCCGCAGCAAGCTCGCGCAGCCGATCCCGCTGGGCTATTGCCACGTGGGTCAGGTGCTCGACACCAGCGAGGTCTCCGGCTTCGCCGCTGGCGACCGCGTAGTCTCCAACTCGCCGCACGCTGAAGTGGTCTCGGCCGATCCGGCTTTCGCCGCCCGCATCCCTGATGGCGTCTCTGACGAACGCGCGGCCTTCACGCCGCTCGCGGCCGTCGCCCTGCAAGGCCTCCGACTTGTCGACGCCCGACCCGGCGAGACGGTGGTGGTCATGGGACTGGGCCTCATTGGCCAGCTCGCCGTCCGACTGCTCCGCGCCCGCGGCGTCACGGTCGTCGGCATTGACCCCGATGAAGTAAAGCGAGCCGATGCCAAGCAGGCTGGCGCCTTGGTCCCAGACCTGGGTACGCCGCTCACCACGCTCCTTCTCGGCGGCGCGGCCGGCGTGCTCATCACGGCCAGCACTTCCTCCGACGAGCCGGTCAATCAGGCCGCTCGCCTCTGCCGACGTCGGGGTCGCGTGGTGCTGGTAGGCGTCACGGGTCTCGCACTTAATCGCGCCGACTTCTATGAGAACGAGGTGACCTTCCAGGTCTCGCGCTCCTACGGTTCCGCCGATGCTTCCGATCCTTCTTCGGCCCGCGCCAATTTTGACGAAGTCCTCGCGCTGATGGCTTCGGGCGCGCTCGACGTCGCCCCGCTGCTGACTTCGACCCACTCCTTCACCGCCGCGCCGAAGATCTACGACGACCTGCGTCGCCCGGGCGCTTATGGGCTGCTCATCGAATACGCCGTCCCGAACGAGTCGCTGGCCCGGACGCTGCCGGGTGCGGATTGGGATAGCCGCACTACCGGCGGTATCGGGATCATCGGGTGCGGCAACTTCGCCTCCCGTGTCCTGGTTCCGGAGTTGCGGCGCCAAGGCGCTTCGCCCTCCGCCTTCGCCTCGGCCAACGGACTTTCGGCGAAACTACTCGCTGGTTCCGCTGCGACGGCGACGACGGACACGACCGCGCTACTCGATCATCCTGGACTGACCACGGTCTTCATCGCGACCCGCCACGCTGAACACGGCGAACTCGTCCGCGCGGCGCTCCGGGCCGGCAAGAACGTCTGGGTCGAGAAGCCGCTCGCACTCACGGAAGCCGACCT
>CAIXQT010000060.1 GCA_903921665.1 uncultured Opitutia bacterium | reverse complement strand
GGCCTTGAGGACCTCGCCGACGTTCCAGTCGAGTTCGGCGACGACGTCACCGTAGATACCGCGCGGGCTCTTACCCTTGAAGTTTTCGGACGCGAAGAGCGGCGTATGCGGGAAAGTGTGCGGCATGTAGAGGAAGAACGGTTTGTCCTTGTTCGCGCCGATGAACTTCATGGCCTCTTCGGCGTAACGCTTGGTCAGCTGGGTCTGGTCCGTGCGTGGCTCAAGGAGCTCGCGGCCCCGGTAGAGGGCGGCGTTCCACCATTCCGGATCCTGGGCAACGAGCGCGTTGGCGCGCGGCGGCTTCGGCTTGTCGGACGGATTCATGTCGTTCGAGTGCATCAGGCCGAAGTGGAAATCGAAGCCGTGGTCGAGCGGGTGATGCTGCGGCTGGTTGTTGGCCCAGACGCCGAGGTGCCACTTGCCGATGATGCCCGTGGCGTACCCAGCGGACTTAAGCGTTTCGGCGAGGGTGACCTCGGAGGCGGGCAGGCCGCCGGTGGAGACGGCGCGCAGCACGCGGTACTGGTTATGGGCCATACCGGAGCGGACGGGATAGCGACCCGTCATGAGCGCGGCGCGGCTGGGCGTGCAGACTTCGGCGGCGGAATAGAACTGGGTGAAGCGCAGGCCTTCGGCAGCCATCTTGTCCAAGTGCGGCGTCTTGATGCTCGGATGGCCGTAGCAGCCAAGGTCGCCGTAACCGAGGTCGTCGGCCAGGATGATGACGATATTCGGTTTGCCTGCGCCGGAGAGGCCGAGGGAAAAGGCCGTAAGCAGGGCCAGCAGCAGGGGTCGCATGGGGATGAGAAAGGCGACGGCGCTTGCCTTGGCAAAGGCGTTTTCAGGGCGGGCGGAGGATGCGGCTTGAAACCGCCGAACAATAGAGGAAATTCAGGGTCATACCCCTATGCGATCCGCTGTCTTCCTGTCTGCGCTCACCTTCGCGGCTGCCTATGCCGCCGACGAGAAGCCTTATGAGCCCGACTTCACCCCGCAGCCTCCGGTCAAGGCGCTGTCTCCCGAGGATGAACTCAAGACCATCGAGCTGCCTGAAGGCTATCGTCTTGAACTCGTGCTTAGCGAGCGCGACGGCATCCGGGAGCCGGCCAATCTGACCTTCGACGGCAACGGCCGCATGTACATCGCCGAGCTGCGTACCTACATGCAGGACATCGACGGCAACAACGAGCACGACCCGATCGGCGTCGTCTCCCGCCACGAGAGCACGAAGCGCGACGGCAAGTTCGACAAGCACGTCCTCTTCCGCGACAAGATGATCCTGCCGCGCATGGTGCTGCCCCTCGACGACCGGGTGCTCATCAACGAGACGGACACCCTCGATATCTTCGTCTACCGCGATACCAATGGCGACGGCGTCGCCGACACCAAGGAGCCCTGGTTCGTGGGCGGCCCCAAGGGCGGCAATCTCGAGCACCAGCAGAGCGGCCTGATCTGGACGATGGATAACTGGATGTACCAGACTTATAACGCCTATCGTCTGCGCTGGAACGGTGCCAAAGAGCCTCTCAAGGAAAGCATCCCCAGCGGCGGCGGCCAGTGGGGCCTCGCTCAGGACGACCAGGGCAAGGTCTGGTGGTCCAATGCCGGCGGCGAGAAGGGCCTCTGGCATTTCCAGACCCCGATCCTCTACGGAGCCTACGATGTCAAAGGCCAGTTCCCCGAGGACTTCATGCAGGTCTGGCCGAAGATCGGCCTCGCCGACCACCAGGGCGGTGCTGGTCGCACGCGTCCTGACAAGACCTTGAACCACTTCACTGCGGCGTGCGGTCAGGAAGTCGTGCGCGGCGATCGTCTGCCAGCCGACCTCCGTGGCGACGTGCTCATCTCCGAGCCAGTCGGCCGACTCATCCGTCGCGCCAAGGTCTCCGTCGTCGATGGTATCACTCGTCTCGAGAACCCCTACGCCAAGTCGGAGTTCATCCGCTCCAGCGATCCGAACTTCCGCATCGTCAACATGGTGAACGGCCCCGACGGCTGCCTCTACCTCGTGGACATGTACCGCGGCATCATCCAGGAGGGCAACTGGGTCAAGGAAGGCAGCTACCTCCGCAATGTCGTCCAGCAGTATGGCCTGGATAAGGTCTACGGCTACGGCCGCGTCTGGCGCCTCGTGCACAAGGATTTCAAGCCTGGCCCGCAGCCGCGCATGCTCGAAGAGACCCCGGCCCAGCTCGTCGCGCACCTCTCGCACCCCAATGGCTGGTGGCGCGATACCGCCCAGAAGCTCCTCGTGCTCAAGGGCGACAAGTCGGTCGTGCCCGCGCTCACCGAGCTCGCGCTTGGCGGGAAGGAATCTCTCGGACGCATCCACGCTCTCTGGACGCTTGAAGGCCTCGGCGCGCTCGACGCCAAGACCGTGCGCGCTTTCCTCGCCGACCCGAATGCCGATCTCCGTCGCCAAGGCCTCCGCGCCGGCGAATCGCTCGTCCGCGCCGGCGACAAGTCGCTGATCGCTGATTTCGCCAAGCTCGGCACCGATCAGGACCCCAACGTGGCCCTGCAGACCATCATGACCGCCAAGGTCCTGGGCTCGAATGACGTCAAAGCCTGGCCCGAATTCGCCAAGTTCCAGCAGAAAGTCCTGCTCGGCTCCGCTTCCAAGGGTGTGCGCGAACTCGGTGCGATGATCCTGACCGGGACGGACCAGGTCGGCGGTCGTGAGTATACGGGCGAAGAGAACAAGCTCTTGGTCAAAGGCCAGGCCATCTACCGCGAACTCTGCTTCGCCTGCCATGGTTACGACGGCAAAGGCATGGCCGTCGACGGCCCTAAGCCCGGCATGACCATCGCTCCGCCTCTCGGCAACGCCGCGACGGTCAAGGGCCACCGTGACGGCGTCGTGCGCGTCCTCCTCAACGGCATGGCCGGACCTATTGGCGGCAAGACCTACGACGCCCAGATGGTGCCGATGCCGATGAACGACGACGAGTGGATCGCCGCCGTGACCTCTTACGTCCGTAATTCTTTCGGCAACAAGGGGGCGCTCATCTTCCCCAAGGACGTCGCCCGGATCCGCGAGGAAGTGAAGGGCGTCACCGCCCCGTGGACCCAGGAAACCCTGCAGGCCTCGTTGCCTCCGATCGTCAAGGCCGCCAAGGATTGGAAAGTCTCGGCCAGTGATGCCTCGGAGGTCGCCCAGAACGGCTGCGACGCCGACGGCAAGACCCGCTGGGAGACCAAGGATCAGCAGAAGAAGGGCATGTGGTATCAGGTAGAACTCCCCGCCGCCCAGAGGGTCGCCGGCGTCCGCCTGGACAACTCCGGCCGCCCGAGCGCCTTCCCCAAGAACTTCAAGGTCGAGGGTTCTGTCGACGGCAAGAAGTGGTTCCCGCTCGGCAACAACCATGGACTCTACTCGCTCTCCGAAGCTTACTTCGGCGCCAAGGACACCCGGTTCGTGAAGGTCACCCTCACGGACGCCACCAAGGGCCAGCCCTGGGCGATCCAAGAATTGCAGCTGGTCGCGCAGAAGTAAGTCGGAGTTATTCTCCGTTCGACAGGGCGACGTACGTCGCCCTGTCTTGTTTACCGACCATGACTCCCGAGCAGCGAGCGCAGTTCAAGCAGGCCGTCTTCCGGCTGGAGCCTTTCCCGGCGGATTGGCCGGCTGATTTCGCGATCATCACCGCGTACGATCCGGACGGCCTGGCGACGTCGCTTGAACGTAATCTCGCCGCTGATACCGCCCTGGCGGCGGAGCTACGGTCGGCGGGGTATCGCCTGCATCGGGTCACCGGCGGATCGGCGGACGGCGTCTATCTCGAGCCGGGCTGGGGCGTACCCATCGGATTGCCCGGGGCGGTCGAGTTCGGGCGGCGCTACCGCCAACTGGCCGTTTTCTGCGTGCAGGGCGGGGTAGTCTCCTTGGTGGATTGCACCGATGGCTCGGCCGAGGACCTTGGTCGGCCATTCCGGGCCGTC
>CAIXQT010000059.1 GCA_903921665.1 uncultured Opitutia bacterium | reverse complement strand
CAGGCCGCTCGGTCTCCGTCGGCTGGAACGCCTCCGCCATCTCGGGCGAATACCTCTCCGCCGCGTCCTTCATGGGCGTCGCCGGCATGGTGATGCTCAACGGCTACGACGCGCTCTGGTATCCCGTCTGCTACGCCTGCGGCTACCTCTTCCTGCTGCTCTTCATCGCCGGCCCGCTGCGTCGCTTCGGCGCGTACACCATCCCGGACTTCGCCGAAGGCCGCTACGACTCGCCGCTGTTCCGCAAGATCGCCGTCTGCTTCGTGCTCTTCATCGGCTTCTTCTACACCATGCCCCAGATGAAGGGCGCCGGCACCACGCTCGCCTACATCTTCCCCGGCCTGCACTACTCCGTCGGCGTCATCGTCGTCGGCGCGGTCATCACCCTCAACGTCTCGCTCGGCGGCATGAAGGGCATCACCCTCGTCCAAGCCTTCCAGTATTGGCTGAAGGTCTTCGCCATCACCGTGCCGATCTTCGTGCTGGCCTCCGTCGTCGGCCATTACCAGCAGCACCTTGAGGCCAACAAGACCGCCCAGGAAACCGTCGCCGCCGCCCCTGCGGGCATTGAGCGCAAGGCCCTGCCTGCCAAGGCCCCGAAGGACGAACAGTGGATCGCACCGTTCGGTAGCCTGACCACCAAGGCCGTCGATACCGCCATCAAGGCCGCCAAGACCCCCGAAGAAAAGGCCGCGCTCGAGGCGAACAAGAAGCCCTACTCCCTCCTCTACACCTACTCGCTCATCATCGCGCTCGTCTGCGGCACCGCCGGCCTGCCGCACATCCTCGTCCGCTTCTACACCAACCCAGACGGCGTCGCCGCGAAGCGGACCACGATGTGGGTGATGATCCTGATCGGCGTCTTCTACGTCTTCCCGCCCGTCTACGGCGTCATCGGCCGTTCGCTCATGCCGGAACTCTACGAGGCCATCGGCTCGAAGGGTACGGACAAGGTCGTGCTCGAGCTGCCCACGCTACTCGCTGGCCGCGACCACCCGCTCCTCGGCTCCGTCCTCTCGGGCATCACCTGCGCCGGCGCCTTCGCCGCGTTCATGTCCACCTTCTCCGGCCTGCTCGTCTCCATGTCCAGCGCCCTGGCACACGACATCTACGGCCGCATGCTGAAGCCGGAATCCTCCCCCGAGCAGCGCCTCAAGGCCTTCAAGTGGGCTGCCGTCATCATCGGCGTCGTCTCCGTCGGCCTCGGCACGCAGGTCGAGAAGCTCAACATCAACTACCTCGTCGGCCAAGCCTTCGCCATCGCGGCGGCCAGCTACTTCCCCCTACTCTTCATGAGCGTATGGTGGCGTGGCATGACCATGAAAGGCGCGGCGACCGGCATGCTCGTCGGTGGCCTCATGGCCCTCGGCGCGATCACCCTTACCACGCTGTCTGACGTCTACGCCGTGCAGTCGCTGGCGGACTTCTGGGTCGCGCACCCGCTCGCCCGCATCCTCTGTGAACAGCCCGCCATCTGGGCCGTGCCGCTGTCGATCATCCTGATGATCGTGGTCTCGAAGGCCACGGCTTCGACGGTCCCCGCTGACGTGCGCATGAAGATGCTCGTCCTGCACGCCCCGGAAGCCCTGGGCCTGAAGCAGGAATACATCAAGGAGCACGAAGGCCTCGGCGGCCACTGAGCCCGCTTCCCGGGGCGGATTATTCCGCCTCCGGGAAACTTGAAACTTGGAAGTCCGGCAGGGGGCGTCTTTGCTGACGCCGTGTCCACCGAACTCACCGAAGACGACTCCCGCGCCTATGGCGTCGTCCAGGCGTTCTCCCTGTTCCTCGCCGGCGGCGCCCTTTACGCGGCGACCCTCCTGACCTACCGAGGCGGCGAGGTCTTCCTCGGTCTGGTCAAGGACCCTTACGACCGCGTGGTCTGGCTCGGGGTAGCCATGGGCATCCCCGTCGCCCTCTGCGGCGCCGTGATCGCCGTGCAAGCCACGCTGAACCGTCGCTGGGATCTCCTCCGCATCGCGGCCACCGCCTTGATCGTCGGCAATCTCGCCGTACCCGCCGCCTGGGGCGTACTCTGGCTCATCCGTCAGAACTGAACTTTTCCGCATGTCCGGACCCATCGTCATCGTCACCCGCGGCAGCCCGCTGGCCCTCCAGCAGACGCACGACGCCGCCGCGCGCCTGCAAAAGGCCCTCGGCCGTCCGACGGAGATCCGCATCCTGACCACGACCGGCGACCGGCAGGCGAGCTGGTCGCTCGAGAAGCAGGGCGGCAAAGGCCTCTTCACCGCCGAACTCGAGCAAGCCTTGCTCCGCGGCGAAGCCGACCTCGCGATCCATAGTTCCAAGGACCTTCCGACCGAGATGCCCGCCGGCCTCGCGATCGCGGTCTGCCTGCAGCGCCAGGACGCGCGCGACGTGCTCGTGCGCCGCAGCGAGATCGCCAGCCCGAAGCTCATCGCCACCGGCAGCCCTCGCCGCCGCGCGCAGGGCGCCCTCACCTTCCCGCAGGCGCAGTGGACCGAGCTGCGGGGCAACGTCGACACGCGCTTAAAGAAGCTGGCCAACGGCGACGCCGACGCCTCCTACCTCGCCGCTTCCGGCCTCAACCGCCTCGGCATCAAGGAATGGCCCGGCCTTTCCTTCGAGCCGGTCGCGCTCGAGTCCATGGTGCCCGCCGCCGGCCAAGGCGCCGTCGCGATCCAGTCCCGCTCCGCCGAAGTCGCGCAGTATGTCGCCGCCGGCTGCGCCGCCACGACCTACTCCGTGACCGTCGAACGCCTGTTCCTCGCCAAGCTCGGCGAAGGCTGCCACACCGCGTTCGCGTGCCACCATGCCGCCGGCCGAGTGCATCTCTTCCGCGCCGACTTCGGCCGCCGCGACTTCGATTTCCCCGTCAGCGACCTTCCCGCGGCTTCCGCGCGGGCCGATGACATCCTCCGCCAGATCCTGCCCCGCTGAACATGAGCAAACTCCCTCTCCGCGACCGTCTCGTCGTCCTCACCCGTCCGGAAGGACGCGGCGCCGACTGGAAGACCGCGCTGACCGAAGCCGGCGCGGCGGTCTCCGAACTCCCGCTCCTCGAGATCAAGTTCGAGCCCGATGACACCGTCCTCAGCGAAGTGCTCGACGCCATGGGCGAATACGACTGGCTCATCTTCACCAGCGCCAACGGCGTACGCGGCTTCTTCGACCGTTTCTTCGAGCGCTTCACCGACATCCGCTCCGTCGGCGGCGTGCGCTTCGCGTGCCTCGGCCCCGCGACCGAGAAGGCCTTGCGCCAGTACCACCTCGATTCCGACCTCACCGCCACGCAGAACGACGCACTCTCGCTCGGTCGCGAGCTGATGACCAAGTACGACGTCGAGAACCAGAAGCTCCTCGTCGTCACCGGTAACCTCAACACCCCTGAGCTGCCGCGCCTGCTCGCCGACGGCGCCATGGCGATCGTCGACGTCATCAAAGTCTATGCGACCGAAGAGAAATCCGTCGCCGAGTCGCCCGAGGCCGCCGAGTTCCGCCGTCGCGGCGCCGACGTCATCGTCTTCGCCAGCCCTTCCGCCGTGGAATCTTTCCTGCATCAGGCCGCGTCGCTGCGTCCGGATGCCGGCGCGCGCCAGCCCAAGGCCGTCGCCATCGGCGCCACCACCGCGGACGCGCTGCGCAAGGCCGGCATCCCGCTCGCCGGCACCGCCTCGGCGCCGACCGCCAAGGCCATCCGCGACGCCGTCGTCGCCGCGCTCGCATGATCGGCTCGGCGCGCATCAAGGTCTGCGGGATCACGCGCGACGCCGACGCCGCCACGGCCCTTGCCTACGGCGCCGATTATCTCGGCATCAATTGCTGGAGCGGCTCACCGCGTTTCGTCCCCGCCGCCGCCCGAGTGGCGCTGCTGCGCGAGATCCCTCAGGCTAAGCGCGTGGCCGTGACCGTGAATCCGACCGTCACCGAAGCCGCCGCGCT
>CAIXQT010000058.1 GCA_903921665.1 uncultured Opitutia bacterium | reverse complement strand
TCATACGGTCACTTTCATGAGGGGGTAGCTCAGCTGGATTCAGAGCAGCAGCCTTCTAAGCCGCCGGTCGCGGGTTCGAGTCCCGCCCTCCTCACCACTTTCCCAGCCCGCCGCCCTTTTCGGGGAGGCGGGCTGCCCGTGTCCGGATGTCCTTGGCTTGCGACCCGCCGACGCCGGGACTACTCAAAGTCATGCAAATCCACGTCGCCCGCAACGCCGCCCAGCTTGGGATTTTTTCTTCCGAGGAAATCGTCGCGGGCCTCCAGTCCGGCCGCTTCCACGCGGCCGACCTCGCTTGGCGCGACGGGATGGTAGCCTGGACGCCGCTGGGCGACTGGCCGGAGTTCCGGGTCGCTCGCATGCCGGCTTCGCCTTCCGCGACGCCCGGAGAGGCTCCGTCCGTCTCGATCGTCCCGTGGGAGCAGGGCAAGTCGCTCGGCTCGTTCTTCGCGACGATCAAGATGGCGATCGCGAACCCTTCGGCCCTCTCGACCGGCCGCTACGCCTTCGGCGACTGGCTGGCCTTCTGTTACGTGGGCGTGCTGATCTCCCTGCCATTTCAGCTGATCAACGTCATCGCCTTCGGTGATAAGAACGCCCAGGTCGGCGAATTCCTCCGCAGCTTGAACATCCCTGAACTGAGCAAGGCGGCGGAACAGCTGACGCATGCCGCGCCGACGCCCGTCTGGGCCACTTTCTTCGGAGCTATCGTTGGGCTCGCCATCGCACCCCTGCTCTACGCTTTCGCCGCCCTTTTGCATTGGGTAGGCCAGCGCATTTTCCGCTATCAGGTCTCCGTGGAGCGGACGGTCGCGGCTTCTCTGCTCGTCACCGCGACCTTGGCCGTGCTGATGGCGCCGCTGCAGCTGATCGGTTTCAGCTTCCCCGTGCAGATGGCGTTGAGCGCGCTGCTACTCATTCCTGCCTGCGTGGTCTATTACCGGGCGCTGGGCGCGGCGACCGGCATTTCTCCGTGGGCCCAGTTCGGCATCGATAACCTCATCTGGTTCTTCCTCTGCTGCTGCTGCTGTTTCCTTCCGGCGATCCTCATCTGGGGCGCCGCGGTCAATCGCTGATCGGTGCTACGGCTGATCCGCAGACCTGCCTACCCTGGTGAGCTCAACCACGAGCTCGTCTGGCCGGCGGCTTTTCTCGGGGGCGCGGTGTTCGCTTGGGGTTGGTTCCTGTCCGGCCTGCAGCTGCCTCAGTGCATCTTCATGCGCCTGACGGGTCTGCCGTGCCTCGGCTGCGGCGGCACGCGCTGCGCGCGCAACCTGGTGCAATCCGATTTCGGGCAGGCGTTCCTGTATCATCCGGGATTCTTCCTCGTCGTCACGCTGGCCGGGCTCTGGACGATCTACGCCGCGATCTTCTGGCTGCGCCGTGATACGCTCCGGCTGCGTCTCTACGTCGAGCCGTCCGCCTCCCGTCGACTCCGTATCGCCTTCGTGGCCATGCTGGCCGTCCATTGGGCATGGCAGTGCTATTATCTGACCCGCTGACATGATCCGCAATCTCCTGCGCTTCCTGGGCTGGGTCTGCTTGCTCGTCCTGCTCTCGGCCGGCGTGCTTGGCCTGGTCTATGTCCTTTCCGAACGCCCGCAGAAGATCGCCATCGAACATCGCATGCTGAACGTGGTCGACGCGGTGCGCGAAGACGGCACGACCCCGCGCAAGGTCGTCGAGGCCCTCGATCGCTTCGCCGACGGTACCGAGGCGGTGAAAGGCGACATCGTCCCCGCGCCGAAGCCGGACAAGGAGGCGACCGCCCCTTATGGTGAGCCGACGGATCGCCTAGGGCTCAGGCGTTTGGTGAACCGCGGCTACTCGGTCGGTTACGACGACAACCTGCCTGCTCCGCGCTGGTCCTCCTATCGCGTCTTTCCCTATAAGGACGTGCATCTCGAACGCCCGTCTTCGTTCAAGGCTGACGCCCGCACCTCGGCGCGCGTGACGACTTCGGAGTACGTGCGTTCCGGCTACGACCGCGGCCACCTTGCGCCGAACTATGCGATTTCGGTCTGCTATGGCGAAGAGGCCCAGAAGGAGACCTTCCTGCTAAGCAACATCGTCCCCCAGCTGCACGCGCTCAACGCCGGCCTCTGGAAGGACATGGAGCAGCGCATCATGAAGCGCTACGTCGCTCGCTACGGCACCGTCTGGGTGCAGGTCGGGCCGGTCTTCACGTCACCGCCCGCGAAGCAGGTCGGGCGCATCCCCGTGCCGTCGTCCTTCTGGATGGTCATCTCCGAGTATGACGAAGCCGGCCAAGGCATCCGTGCCATCGCCTACCTCGTCCCGCATGAGGAGAAGTGGCGTGACGCCGAGCTCACGCGTTATGTCGTGAGCATCCGTCGCGTCGAGGAACTGACCGGGCTGGATTTCTTTCCTAAGCTGCCGAAGGCGACGCAGGAACGCCTGGAATCAACGCCCGCGCCGCGCGCTTGGTGACGGCAGTTCCCGGCGCAGATCCGAGGCGTGGAGCAGGCAGACGCAGTCGGAGCCGTCGGCCGTGGGCAGCCACATGATGGGTAGCTTCGGCCAGGCCTGGCGCATCGCCTTCTGGAGTCCGCCGACCTCGATGACGAGGATGCCGTGCGGCTTCAGTGTCTCGCGCGCTTGCGCGAGCAGCTTGCGGATCACGTCGAGCCCGTCTTTGCCGGAGACCAGCGAGCCCTTCGGCTCCTTCTTGAATTCGGCCGGCAGGCGTCGGTAGATGCCTTCGGGTTCGTAAGGCGGATTGCTGAGGATCAG
>CAIXQT010000057.1 GCA_903921665.1 uncultured Opitutia bacterium | reverse complement strand
TGACCACGATGACGTGATACTTGCGACGATTGGCCGGGTTCACCAGGCGAAGCTTCGCCTTATGGTTGTTCCACTTGTCGGCCAGCGGGCCGGCGGGGATCTTGGAGTCGAGTTTCATGGGTCGGGGCGCTGGAGGTGACGGTTACTTCAGGCAGCCGGTGAGCACGGCGAGAGGGATGGAGATGAAGCCGAGGGCCACGATCCAGGCGTATGCCAGGGCGAGGACGTCGAGCCGCCCGCGCCAGCGTTCATTGCGCAGGCCGAGGGTCTGGAAGACGCTGCTGACGCCGTGGCTGAGGTGCAGGCAGAGCAGCAGCATGCTGATGATGTAGAAGACGGCGACCGGCTTGCAGGAGAAACCCGCGACGACCATCTTGTAGACGTCGTCACCGTAGGAGACGCCGCCCAAGGCGACCGCCTTCAGGGTGAAGTGCAGGAGGTGGAAGATCACGAAGCCCAGGATCACCACGCCCGAATAGGGCATCGTGCGGGAGGCGAAGGTCGCGCGGCGGGTGGCTTCGGCGGCGGGACCGCCGGCGCGGGCGGCGCGGTTCTCCAGGGTGAGCTGGATGCCCACCCAGATATGGGCGAAAACGCTGATAATGAGCACCGTGCGGGCGGTCCAGAGCAGGCCCGCGTTGTCGTGCAGCCACTTCGCGTAGGCGTTGATCGCCTCCGGGCTCTTGAACATCAGCAGGTTGCCCGTCATGTGGCCGAGCACGAAGCCGGCGAGGACGAGGCCGGTGAGGGCCATCACGACCTTCTTCCCGATGGAAGAGGGACGACAGCTAGAACAGCAGGAGCTTGCGGACATGGCGGAGCGGGACGGGATGCAAAAAGCATCAAATACGCCGCCTCCGTCGTTCCCACCCCGGACGCAGGGAAAAGGGGAGGTATTAGCGGGACACCCCCCGATTGTGAAAAACCCTCATAAGGGGGCGAATGGCCGAACCCTGCGGGACTCCCGGAGCCGGGGCAAGGCCCCGGATCGGCCGGAAAAACCGCTTGCCATGGTTTTTTTCGGCCATGCAATTCGAAAGTCCAGACCGGCTTCCGTCACAGGACCTGCCGGTCTTATCTTTTTTACCCGCCCTCCAGCCCTCCCGACCTCCTTTCCATGAAGTATATTTTCGTCACCGGCGGCGTCATCTCCTCCCTCGGCAAAGGCCTCACCGCCGCCGCCCTGGGCGCGTTGCTCGAATGCCGGGGCCTCAAGGTGCGTATCCAGAAATTCGATCCGTACCTCAACGTCGATCCGGGCACCATGAGTCCTTACCAGCACGGCGAAGTCTACGTGCTGAACGACGGCGCCGAGACCGACCTCGACCTCGGCCACTACGAACGCTTCACCTCCGGCGAACTCTCGCGCCTCAACAGCCTCAGCTCCGGCCAGGTCTACGAGACCGTCATCCAGAAGGAACGCCGCGGCGACTACCTCGGCAAGACGGTGCAGGTCATCCCGCACGTCACGAACGAGATCAAGGATCGCATCCTCAAGGGCGGCGAAGGCGTCGACGTGCTCATCACCGAGATCGGCGGCACGACCGGCGACATCGAAGGCCTGCCCTTCCTTGAGGCGCTCCGCCAGTTCCAGCATGACGCCGGCCGCGAGAACGTGGCCTTCCTGCACTGCACGCTGGTGCCCTTCATCAAGGCCGCCGGCGAGCTCAAGACGAAGCCCTCGCAGCAGTCCGTCGCCAAGCTCCGCGAGATCGGCATCCAGCCCGACCTGCTTGTCTGCCGCACCGACCGCCCGATCGGCGAAGACAACCGCCAGAAGCTCTCCCTCTACTGCAACGTCGGCCTGGACTGCGTGTTCGAATGCCGCGACGTCGAGCACTCCATCTACGAACTGCCCATGCAGCTCGCCGAACAGCGCATGGACGAAGTCGTCGTCAAGCGCCTCGGCCTGCAGTGCCGGCCGATCGACATCTCCCCGTGGCGCGAGATCGTCCGCCGCCTCCTCGAGCCGAAGCACCGCGTGCGCGTGGGCGTCGTCGGCAAATACATCGAGCTCCAGGACGCTTACAAATCCGTCTACGAATCCATCACCCACGGCGGCATCGCCAACGAGACCGCCGTCGAAGTCGTGCGCATCGACGCCGAGGATCTCGAGACCAAGGGCACCGCGGTCCTCGAAGGCCTCGACGGCATCCTCGTCCCGGGCGGCTTCGGCAACCGCGGCATCGAAGGCAAGATCATCGCCGCCAAGTTCGCGCGCGAACGCAAGGTCCCCTACTACGGCCTGTGCCTCGGCATGCAGATCACGGTGATCGAATACGCCCGGAACGTGCTCGGCCTCAAGGACGCCCATTCGACCGAGTTCGCGCCGGAGACCCAGAACCCGGTGATCCACCTGATGGAATCCCAGAAGAGCGTGGTGACCAAGGGCGGCACGATGCGCCTGGGCTCCTACGACTGCGCCCTGACCCCGGGCAGCCGCTCCCGCGCCGCCTACGGCACGGATAACATCAAGGAACGCCACCGCCACCGCTTCGAATACAACGACGCCTACCGGGCGAAGCTCGAGGGCGCCGGCCTGATCGTCGGAGGGACCAACCCCCAGAGCGGCCTGGTCGAGATCGTCGAGGTCAAGGACCACCCCTGGATGGTCGGGGTGCAGTACCATCCTGAGTTCAAGTCCCGCCCGGACCGCGCCCACCCCCTCTTCGCCGCTTTTGTGAAGGCGGCGGTTGAGAAGTCCCGGCTGTCCTGCTAATTCAGAGACGAATCCGGCTCCGCCGGACGCTGACAAGAGGGCGGAGAACCGCCGAACGCGCCACCCCGCGCGCCCCTTCCCCACCCCTATGTCCAACACCATCAACGCCGCCGGCACCTGGGTGCCGCGCCTTCGCGAACAGGTCGCCCGTGTCGTCGTCGGCCAGCAATACCTGGTCGACCGCCTGCTGATCGGCCTCCTCGCCAACGGCCACGTCCTCCTCGAAGGCGTGCCCGGCCTCGCGAAGACGCTCTCGGTGCGCACGCTCGCGCAGACGGTCCGCGCCGACTTCTCGCGCATCCAGTTCACGCCCGACCTGCTGCCGGCCGACATCGTCGGCACGCTCATCTACGACCCGAAGACGGGCGAGTATAACGCCAAGCGCGGTCCGATCTTCGCCAACTTCGTCCTCGCCGACGAAATCAACCGCGCGCCCGCCAAAGTGCAGTCCGCGCTCCTCGAAGCGATGCAGGAACGCCAGGTCACCCTCGGCGGCGAGACGCATAAGCTGCCGACGCCTTTCCTCGTCCTCGCGACGCAGAACCCGATCGACCAGGAAGGCACCTACCCGCTCCCCGAAGCCCAGGTCGACCGCTTCATGCTGAAGCTTAACATCGGCTACCCGACGCGCGAAGAAGAACGCAAGATCCTCGACGCGATGGCCACGACCTCGCCGAAGCTCGACGTCGAAGCGGTCATCACGACCCAGGAGATCCTCGCGGCCCGCCAGGCCGTCGACGCCATCCACGTCGCCGAACCGATCCGCGACTACATCGTCTCACTCGTCCTCGCCACCCGCGGCCAGCACCCGGGCGGCCCTGACCTCAAGAAGTTCCTCCAGTTCGGCGCCTCGCCGCGCGCGACCATCAACCTCACCCTCGCCGCCAAGGCGTGGGCCTTCCTGCAGGGCCGCGACCACGTGACCCCGCAGGACGTGAAGGACATCGCGCCCGACGTCCTCCGCCACCGCCTCATCCTGACCTACGAAGCCGACGCCGAAGGGGTCGACGCCGACGCCATCGTGCGCCGCGTGCTCGACGCCGTCAGCATCCCCTAAGCGATCCCGGCGTCCGTGCCCTCGTCCGTCCCGACCCACCCGCAGGAGACCCTCCGCCGCGCCCAGCGCGTCGAGATCGTCGCCGCGCGCACGGTCAACGACGCGATGGTCGGCGCCTACCTCTCGCGCTTCAAGGGCCGCGGCACCGACTTCGAGGAGCTGCGCGAATACGTCCCGGGCGACGACGTGCGCGCGATAGACTGGAACGTGACGGCGCGCACGGGCAAGCCGTTCGTCCGCCTGCACCGCGAGGAACGTGAGCTGACGCTGGTGCTCGCGGTCGACATCTCCGGCTCTTCTTCCTTCGGCTCGGGCGAAGCGACGCTGCGCGAACGCGCCGCCGACGTCGCCGCCTGCCTCGCGGTCTCCGCGCTCAAGGCCGGCGACAAGGTCGGGCTGCTGCTCTTCACCGACCGCGAAGAACTCTGGGTGAGCCCGAAGAAGGGCCGCCGCCACGTGCTGCGGATCATCCGCGACGTCCTTGAATTCAAGCCCGCCTCCCGCCGCACCTCCTTCGCGTCGCCGATGCGCCGCCTGGGCCGCGCGCTCAAGCGCCGCTCGATGGTGTTCGTGGTCTCCGACTTCCTCGCCGGCCCGGAAGGCGCCGACGCGATGGCCGCCGCCCTCGGCGAGCTCAACGCCCGCCACGACACCGCCTGCGTGCAGCTCGTCGACGCGCGCGAACGCGAACTGCCCGACGTCGGCGTGATCGCCCTGGAAGACGCCGAGACCGGCGAGATCCGCGAGGTCGACACCGGCTCCGAGCGCGTACGCCGCGCCTTCGCCGCCCAGGCCGAAACCCGGCTCGCGGCGACCGCCGCCGGCCTCGCCCGTGCCGGCATGGACGTGGCCCGGCTCGATGCCGACGCCACCGTCGCCCCCACCCTCGCCCGCTTCTTCGAACGCCGCCGCCGCCGACGCTGATGTTCCTCGCCCTCGAAGAAGCCCCGTTCGTCCTCCAGGGACCGAAGCCGCCGATCCTGCCGTCGGCTTGGGAAACCAACGCGATCCTCGTCGCGCTGGCGCTCGCGCTCGTCGCCTTGGCCGTCTTCGCCGTCCGTCGCTTCCTCCGTCAGGCGGCGAAGCCGCCCGCGCCGCTGGCGCAGCTCGAACTGGCGCTCCGCCTCGCGGAGTCGCAGCCGGCCGCCGACGCCGTCGCCCAAGCCACGCGCGCGTTTCGCGGCTACCTCGCCGCGCTGGAGCCGCGCGCGGCCGCCTCGCTTTCGACCGACGAACTCGCCGTGCTCCTGAACAGCCTGCCGGCGTTCCTGCCCGCCCGCCAGCCGCTGCTCGCCGCCCTCCGGAGCGCCGACGCCGCGAAGTTCGCCGGCGCCCCGCTCGAGGTGCCGTTGCTGATCGCCGGCTTGCGCGAGGCCGCGCGGCGCGTCGAAGACGGCCGCCGTACCTTCGCCCGGGCCGCCGTCGCGCCGCTCGTGAAGCCCGCGACGCCCCGGCCGAGCATGCCGGCCCCCGATGAGCCGCCGCCCCTGCCCGGCCCGCCACCCTTGCCCCGGAGGAACCTCTCCTGATGGAACTCGGCTTCGAATTCCAATACCCGTGGGCGCTGCTCCTGCTCGCGCTGCTGCCGCTCTACGCATGGCTCCGCGGTCGCGTCGGTCAGGCCGCCGCGCTGTCTTTCCCGGACACCTCGCTGCTCGACGGCATCGGCCGGCCCGTGCGCGAACAGAGCGGGCGCCTCCGCGTCTTCCTGCGCCTGCTCACCGCCGCCCTCCTCATCGTCGCCCTCGCCGGTCCGCGGACGGCGAACAAGGAGATCGAGCGGGAGACCGAAGGCCTCGACATCATGTTGGTCGTCGACCTTTCGTGGTCGATGATGGCGCTCGACATGAGCACCCCGCGCGCGGAGGTCACGCGTTGGCAGGCGAGCCAGAGCGTGATGTACGAGTTCCTGTCCAAGCGGCCGGACGACCGCATCGGCGCCGTCGTGTTCTCCGGCAAGCCCTACCTGCTGAGCCCGCTCACCATCAACAAGACCTGGGTCGAGAAAGGCATCGACCGCATGCACATCGGGAGCATCCAAGAGACCGGCACGGCGATCGGCGAAGCCGTCGCGATGGCGGTCGACCGCATGAAGAACGTCAAGGGCAAGGGCTCGAAGGTCATCATCCTGCTGACGGACGGCGATGACAACATGAGCAAGGCGATCCTGCCCGTGCCCGCCGCCGAGCTCGCCGCCGCCCTCGGCATCCGCCTCTACTGCATCGGCCTCGGCAAGGACGAGCCCACCATCCTGCCGCGCTTCGATACGCGCACGGGCCGGCTCTACCGCGACCTCCTCGGCAAGACGATCCCGATGCAGACGATCAACCCGGCCAACTACGAGATGCTGGGCAAGATGGCCAAGGTCGCCAACGGCCGCTTCTACCGAGCGCTCGACCAGAACCAGCTCGGCCGCGTCTACGAGGAGATCAACCGCCTCGAGCGCACCGAGGTGCGCATCCGCGAGTCCGTCGTCTACGAAAGCTATCGCCTCATCTGGGCGGCCCTCGGCGGGCTGCTCCTCCTCATTGAACTCGGCTGGGGCCTCCTCCGCCCGCGTTCGCCCTGACCGATGGACACCGCCGATTTCCATTTCGAGCAACCCGGGGCGCTCGCGCTCGCCGCGCTCGCCGGCGTCGTGCTCTTCGTCGGGCTCTGCTGGGCCGAACGCCGCCGCCGGCGCGGCCTCGCCGGTTTCGCCGCCGCCCACCTGCTCGCACGTCTCACCGCCGGCTACTCCTCAGCCCGCCGCCGCTCCAAGGACGTGGCGCTCGCTCTGGCCTTCGCGCTGCTGCTGGCGTGCTTCGCGGGACCCCGCTGGGGCGTCGAGGTGACCGCGCAGAAAGGCGCGACCGAGGACGTGGTCTTCGCCCTCGACGTCTCGAAGTCGATGCTGGTCTCGGACATGAGCCCCACGCGCCTCGCCCGCGCCAAGGCCTCCATCGCCAACTTCGTCCGCCGCAAGGGCACGGGCAACGTGGGGCTCGTCGCCTTCGCGGGCCAGGCCTTCCTGCAATGCCCGCTCACGCGCGATTATGACGCGTTCTTCCGGACGCTCGAGGAGACGGATGCGGGCACGATCCAGGTCACGGGCACCGACCTCGGTCGCGCGCTCGAGGAAGCCGAACTCGCTTTCTATTCCAACCGCAACCGGAAGCTGCTCATCATCCTCACGGACGGCGAAGACCTCGAGGCGGGCGGCGTCGAGATGGCCCGCAACCTTAAGCGCAAGGGCCTGGTCGTGCATGCGGTCGGCGTCGGGACGCCTTCCGGCGGTCCGATCCGCGTGATCAGTTCCGTCGGCTCGCTGGAAACGATGAAGGATGCCCAAGGCGAGGAAGTGCTCAGCCGCCTGGACGAGAAGACGCTCGGTGAGATCGCCGAAGCCACCGGCGGACGCTTCCTACGCCTCGGCCAAGCGGGCGAAGGCATGGAAGCCCTGCGGCTCGCGATTCAAGCCGGCACCGACGAACGCGGCGCGGGGCGGCGCGGCATCCCGCGCGAAGAATGGTTCATCGGCGCCGCGCTGCTCCTCCTCGTGCTCGAATCACTCATCTCCACCCGCCGCAAAGCCATCCAGCCATGAGAACCCTCCTCCCGGTCCTGTTCCTGATGTCAGCCGGCCTCGCGGCCGAGAAGGCCCCTGCCGACGAACTTGCCAAGCTCGATGCGCGCGAACTCCACAACCGTGGCACGCGCCGCCTCGCCGAAGGCGACCTGGCCGGCGCGGAGGAAGCCCTGCGCGCTTCGCTCGGCAAGGATGTCGACGCCCTGCGTCCGCCCGCTTTGCACAATCTCGGTCACGTCCGCTTCGGCAAGGGCAAGGCCGTGCTCGGCGGCAAGACCGCCGGCGACGTGACGGAGCTTTCCATCGCCCGCTCCTACCTAGAGGCGGCCGACGCCGACATCTCGGACATGAAGGACCAGATCGAGCTGCTCGACCAGGCGAAGGCCGAAGGCCGCGAGCCCGACTACGTCCCCGCCACGGCCGCCCTCGGCGGCGGGATCGGCACCTACCGCACGATCAAGAAGCTCATCCCGAAGGAAGAGGCCATGGTGACCAAGCGCGGCGGCGTCGTCGCCAGCTGGACGCGTTCCGTCGGGGATTTCCGCGGCGCCCACGAACTCGACGCGGCCGACGCGCAGGCCAAGGCGAACGCCGACGCGATCGAGGAGCTCCTCCGCGCCCTGCGCCGCGAGACCGCCGCGCTCGAAGAAACCATCGAGGCGCAGCGTAAGAAATTGGAGGAACTCGCCGCGGTGATCCGCGAACTCGTGAAGCGCATCCCGGACGACAAGCTTCCGCCGAACGCCGAAGGCGAAGACGAGGACGAGGAGAACTTCCTGCCCCCGGAACGCCAGAAGCCGAAGAGCGGCGGCAATGATCCGAAGAAGGGCAAGCCCGGCGAGGAACAGAAGATGACCGAACAGGAAGCCCGCGGCTCCCTCGAGGGCCTGAAGAACGAATTCGGCCGCAAGATGCCGGCCGGCGACAAGGACGGCAAAGGCGCCAAGGGCGGCAAGCCCGCGGACAAGAAAGGCAAGGACTACTGAGATGCGCCGGTTCCTCGCCAGCACCATGCTCCTGCTCCTCGGGCTCCTCGCCCGGGCGGAGGACCGCGTGAGTTGGGAGATCACCCCGCGCATCACCGCGCCCGGGCAACCGTTCCGCCTGCAGATCATCATCGAATCCGACATCGTCCTCGGGGGCGCCCAACAGGTGGACAGGGAAATCCGCCCGCCGCGCGGCATGGCCCTCCGTCTCTCGGGTCAGCTCGTCCGCCCGGACTCCAACGAAGCGACGCTCAATTTCTCGGGTGTCGCGCCCGACCAGGAAGGCGAGCACGTCATCCCGAGCTTCAATCTGCGCTTCGCCCGCAAGATGATCATGGTGCCGGAAGTGCGGCTCATCGTGAGCAACTCCGTGGCCTACCGACGGACGGCCCAAGCCCGGGCCGAACTCTCGTTACCGGACCGCACCTTCTACGTCGGCGAACTCATCCGCGGCGCCATCCATCTCCGCGCCGGCGACGACGAGGCCGTCGTGGCCAGCTTCGGCCTCGAATCGGTCGCGGAGGGCTTCAGCATCGCGGTCACGGCCGACCGCCAGCCCTTGCCGGCCGACCTCGGCCAAGGGATGCGCACCAGCTTCGACCTGACGCCGATCCGCGAAGGGACGAGCGAGCTTTCCCTGCGCGGCACGATGCTGATCCAGAACACGGACACCCCGGCGTTCGGCAACGGCAACCGTGACCGGCCCTTCGCCTTCCGCCGCAAGCTCACCGTCGAACACGTCCCCGAACGCGGCCGTCCGGCGGACTGGACCGGGGCCATCGGCGCGTTCACGGCTGAGGCCGTGCAAGTCTCGAAGGACCGCCCTGAAGTCGGCGAGCCGATCCGCATGCGGGCGATCCTCACCGGCACCGGCAACCTCGACCGGCTGATCCCGCCCGAGATCCCAAGCAGCGAAAGCTGGGACGTGCTGCCTGCGACGGAGCGACGACGCCATGCCGAGGAACAGCGCTTCTTCGTCTATACGCTGGTGCCGCGCCTCCCGGGCAAGTTGCTGACGCCGGCGCTCCGCTTCTCGACCTTCGATCCGCTGACGAAGCAGTTCAGCCGCATCGAATTCAAGCCCATCGAAGTGACGGCGACCGGCAACGCGCCGGCGCAGGTCGATCTCGTCACGGCCGATCCGGCAGCGCCCGCCGGCGCCAAGCCCAAGGCCGCCTCCGGCCTCGCCGCGCCAGCGCCGCAACGGGGCGCGCCGCTCTTCCGCGGGGTGCCGGCGCTGTCCCTCGCTTCCTCCGCCGCTTTCTGGTCGGGCAACGGCCTGCTGCTGCTGGTGCTCCTGACGCTGACGGGCGGCGTGCTTTATGTCGGCTATCTCGCGGCGCACCCGGAGATCCGCCGCCGCCGGCGCGCCCGCTCGCTGGTGCGCACCGCGCTCGTGGACGCGACGGCCGCCCGCCGACGAGGCGATCGCTCCGCCTTCGCCTTGGCCGCCGTGCGCGCCTTGCAAGTCGGCGCCGCCGCCCTCCTCGACGCCGAAGAAGCGGCCATGACCCAGGGAGACCTCGAGCGCGTGCTACCCGGCGCGCCGCGCGCGCTGCTCGACGCGCTCTTCGGACAAGCCTACGGCGAACGCTTCGCCGAGGGCGCCGGTGCCGCCGGATCCCTGGGCGAAGACGAAACCCTCGAGCTGCTCCGGCGGCTCCTGACGCTGCTATGAGGATTTTCGCCTGCCTGCTGCTCGGCTGGATGGCGTCACTCGGCGCCGCCGAGGACCGCGTCGTCTCCGCCGCGGAGACAGCCTACGCCAAGGGCGACTATGCGACCGCCGTCGAGCAATGGTCCGAGGAAGCCCGCCGGGACGGCGTGAGCGCCGGCCTGCTTTCCGCGCTCGGCAACGCCGAGTGGCGCCTCGGTCGCAAGGGACGAGCGATGGTCTGCTGGGAACGCGCCCTGCTGCTCGACCCGCGTGACCCCGTCGCGCTCGCCGGCATCCGGCACGCGCTCGCCGCGGGCGGCACGGAACGCCCCGCCTCGACCTGGGCGGAAACCTATGCGGCCTTCCTTACCGAGGACACCTGGCTCATCCTCGCCACGACCTTCTTCTGGGTGGCGACCTTGTGCGTCGTCGTCCCGCGCCTCCGTGGCCGCGCCGCCGGCGAATGGAACCACCGCACGCGCGTGGTCGCCCTGACCTTGTTCGCCCTCTGCATACCCGGACTATGGGGCGGTCGCTCCCTTTCGGCCCGGGCGGTCGTCCGTAAGACCGAGGTTTCCCTGCGACTCACCCCGACGACGTTCGGCGAGCCGCTGAACGGCGTCGCGGAAGGCGACGTCCTGCGCACCGGACGACCATTCAACGGGCATGTCCGCGTGACCACCGCTGACGGCAAGACCGGCTGGCTCCGCGCCGGCGAGATCGAGCCGGTCCGCGGGGCCACGCTCCCGGCCGACCTCGACCAGAAGGCGGCGCCCTGAGGCTTTCTGCCTTGGAGAGGACGGCTAGGTGGGCTTGGATGCTGGGGTGCGCCTCCTCGACCGCCACGTCCTGACCGAAACCGCCGTCGCCGGCGGGGCCGCCACGGGCGCGTTCGTCTTCGTGATGGTCGCCGGCAACATCCTCACGCAGGTCTCCGGCGCGATCGCCTCCGGCCGTGTCAGCGGTTGGGAAGGCATCGAGCTCGTCGCCCTGCTCTTCCCGGGCGTGCTACCCTACGCACTCCCTCTCGGCCTCCTCACCGGCGTGCTCATCGCCTTCGGACGGATGAGCTCCCAGCAGGAACTCACCGCCATGAAGGCCAGCGGGCGCAGCCTTGGCCGCATCGCCCTCCCCGCGTTGATCCTCGCCGGCAGCCTGGCGGCGCTCTCCGCCTGGCTCAATCTGGAGGTCGCTCCGTACGCCAACACCGAATACCGACGCCTGCTCGTCGGTTCGGCGAAAGACAACCCCGCTTCGGTCATCGTGCCGGGTAAGCTCAACCGGCAGTTCCCGGGCATCGTCATCCGCGCGGCCGAACGCGACGGCGAAGTCCTCCGCGACTTCTGGCTGTGGGGCGTCGACGAACGCGGGCATCTCAAGGAGTCCATCCATGCCCGCGAGGCGCGCCTGACCCCGGCCGTCAACCGCCGGGGCGAAGGCGTCCTGCGCGTGACCCTGACCGACGCCCGCATGGAGAAACGCCAGGCCGGCGACGAAAATTTCACGCACCCCTCCGCCTTCACCACCGCCACGCTCACGAGCCTCGAGTTTCCGGCCTCGGGCATCTTCAAGGACGGCGAGAACTTCCAACGCAAGCTGCGCTGGCTCACGACCACCGAGCTGCTGGAGGCCGTCGACAAGGGATGGCAAGTCGGCCCTCAGGCCACGCCGCGTGAGAAGGAACGCGGACAGATGCTCGCGATGACGCAGCTGATGTCGCATCTCGCCGGCGCGGTCTCCGTCTTCTCCCTGGCCTTCCTCGCCGTGCCGCTGGCCGTGCGCGTCGGCCGCTCGGAGACCTTCGTCAACGCGGCGATCGCCCTCGCCGTCGCGCTATCGTACTACCTATTGACCTCGATGGCCGCCTACGTGAAGGACCCCGCCTACCGGCCGGACCTGCTCATCTGGATCCCGAACCTGATCGTCGTCGGCCTCGCGTGGTTCCTGCTCCGTCGCGCCTCGCGCCACTGAGCCGGCTCACTTCTCGCGCTGGTACCAGGCGAAGAAGGCGTAGGCCATGCAGCCGAGGGCGAAGATCTCATTGAAGCCCTTCATCACCACCGCGCCCATGATCATGTCGGCGGAGGCGGAAAGGCTGCTGACGCGCGGGGCGAGCCGATAGGTCTCGTAGATAGGGTGGTCGCCGAAGATGAGCACCGCCCAGATCGGCAGGTCGGCGATCATCAGCGCGAAGCAGTAGAACATCGCCATCCCGTAGCCGATGCGCGGCAGCTTGGCCGACATCGAGAACAGCGGCCAGACCATGAGGATCGCCGGCAGGAACATCGACCAATGCTCGAGCACGTGCAGCGGACGGCTGCGGAGCGCGGCCTCATAGAGCTCGGGGAAATGCCAGATCGAGAAACACAGGGTGAAGATCAACGCGCCGGGGACGGGGCCCGTGAGGACGCGCAGGGCGCGCGTGAGCCGCGGACGCCCTTCGAGCAACCACCCGTCGACGAGTTCGGGCGGCAGGCCGGTGACGATGAGGGGCGCGGAGACGTAGATCAGCAGCATGTGCTGCAGCATGTGCGCCGAGAAGAGGAAGCTTTCGCCCAGCTGGTCGAGCGGCGACCCGACCGCGACATAGCCCACGAGGACGCCGAGGTGGAAGCGCACCGCGTACCAGACCGGATAGTCGGCGCGCCCCGGCAGGCAGCGCGCGCGATAGGGCCCGCAGGCCAGCGCATGAGCCCAGCACGCCCCGATGACCAGGAGCAGCAGCAACGGCTCCGTGTGCCAATGGAGGGGGATCTTCATCCCCTGCATATGAAGCCAGCCTCGCCCGACTCGCAAGCGTGGGCACGAAAAAGGCCTCCGCCGGAGCGGAGGCCTTCGTCAGACGATCGGCACGGACCTCAGCTGAACCAGCGGGTGTCGATGCGGTCGACGGAGAACAGGCAGAGCAACGCGGTGAAGGTCGCGAACGCGAGCGCCAGGCCGGTGACGAAACACCAAAACAGCAGACGCTTGTCGTAGATCAGGTGCATGAACCACAGGATGACCGCGAAGAACTTGCCGGCGGACATCAGGGTCAGGATCGTGAGGACCGCGACGACCGGGATCGGCAGGAAGATCAGGACGATCTCCGCGCCGGTGACGACGGCCAGCCAGAGGGCCAGCACGATGAAGTGGTGGTAGCGGCGGACTTCCTCGGCGAGGAAGGCGGGGCTGGGAGCGGCTTCGTGAGAAGAGGACATGGTCGGGAAGGCGGGTTATTTGGCGACGGCCGGCAGGCCCGAACCCCAGATGCCGTTGGGCCCGAGGTATTCGACGAGGTAGACCGCGGTGAAGATGATGATCCAGACGATGTCGACGAAGTGCCAGTAGAGGCCCGCGACTTCGACGTCGAGGGCGCCCATGTGGCCGCCGAGTTTGCCGGTGAAGCTGTAGAAATACATCAGGATGAGCCAGAGCACGCCGATGGCGACGTGCGTACCGTGCGTGCCGGTGAGCACGTAGAACGTCGAGCCGAGCACGCTGTTCTGGATGGTCAGGCCCTGGTGGTAGAAGTGCGTGAACTCGTAGACCTGGCAGCCCAGGAAGATCAGGCCGAAGAAGATCACGCCGAGGACGTTACGGCGGAAGGACTTGATCTGGCCCTTGTGCATCGCGGAGACCGCGAGCGCCATCAGGAACGAGGACATCAGCAGGATGAACGTCGAGAACGACGTCAGCTCGATGTTGAACAGGTTCTGGATGAAGCGCTGGTGGCCTTCGGCGTCGGTGAAGCCGGCAGGATAGAGCTTACGATAGAGCAGGTGCGTCGAGATCAGCGTCCCGAAGAACATGCAGTCCGAAGCCAGGAAGAGCCACATGATGAGCTTCTTGTGGTCGATCCCGGTGGACGTGGGCGCTTCGTGCGCGGCGGCGGTGTCAGACATGGAGGTCAGAGTTGAGAATGAGGGAAGAGGAAGCGCTCAGTGGGCGACGGTCTCGGCCGGCGCAGGCGAGCCTTGGTTGACCGGGGTCTTGAGCATGTAACCGCCCGGACCTTCGAGGGCCCAGAGCCAGATGCCGAGGAACATCACGCCGAGGCCACCGACGACGAGCCAGCCCGCGTGCGGGACGCCCATCGCCATCATCGGCATGCCGAAGCCGATGAACAGGAAACCAGCGGAGGCCACGAGCGGCATCCAAGACTGGCTGGGCATGTGGACGCCGGCGTCGCCGCCGTCGTTCTCGGCGCCGATGCGCTTGGAGCCATGCTTGTCTTCGAAGAAGGCGTCGCGGGTGGCGACGACCGGGGCCTGGGCGAAGTTGTATTCCGGCACCGGGGAAGGCAGCGACCACTCGAGGGTGCGGCCATCCCAAGGATCGTTGGAGCACTTCTTGCCGCGGAAGGCGGTCCAGACGAGGTTCACGAAGGCGAGGAAGACGCCGATGCCGAGGATGTAGGCGCCGATGGTGGCGACGTAGTTCCAGGTCTCCCAGCCGTTGCCGGCGTGGTAGGTGTGCGTGCGGCGCGGCTGGCCGGCGAGTCCGAGGTAGTGCATCGGACCGAAGGCGATGTTGAAGCCGAGGATGACGAGGCCGGAGGCGATGTAGGCGATCGGCGCGTTCGGCATGCGGCCGAAGATCTTCGGGAACCAGAAGTACAGGCCGGCCATCAGGCCGAGGAGCACGCCGCCGAGGAGCACGTAGTGGAAGTGCGCGATGACGAAGTAGCTGTCCTGCTGCTGGGAGTCGGCGGGGGCCGAGGAGTGCATGACGCCGGAGAAGCCGCCGCACATGAACATCCAGATGAACCCGAGGGCGAGGACCATGGGCGGGGTGAAGCGGATGCGTCCGCCCCAGATGGTGCCGAGCCAGTTGAAGATCTTGACGCCCGTCGGGACGGCGATGGCCATCGTGAGGAGCGAGAACGCGGCGGTCGGCACGGGGCCGAGGCCGGTGGTGAACATGTGGTGGCTCCAGACGGCGAAGCCGAGGAAGCCGATGACGGCGCCGGAGAAG
>CAIXQT010000056.1 GCA_903921665.1 uncultured Opitutia bacterium | reverse complement strand
GCGGTCGTGACGGGCACGTTGACCTCGTAGCCCACGCCCGACGACTCGATGACGACGCGCAGGACGCCGGCTTCGATGAGTTTGCCGCGGAGGGAGACGATCATGGCGCGATGAAAGCGGAAGCTGTCCCGGAGTTAAGCCCGAATCTCGATGATGAAGCCCTTGAGATAACGGCTCTCAGGGAAGTTCAGCAGCACCGGGTGGTCAGCCGGCTGGGAGGTACGTTCCAGGACGACTGCCTCGCGGCGGGCGTCCGACGCGGCGGCTTCGATGACCTCGAGGTACATCTCTTCCGAGACGCGGTGCGAGCAGGAGTAGGTCGCCAGGATGCCGCCCGGGGCGAGCAGGCGGAGCGCGCGGAGGTTCAGCTCCTTGTAGCCGCGGAGGGCGCCGTCGACGGCGTCCTTGCTGCGGGCGAAGGGCGGCGGATCCAGCACGATGAGGTCGAAGGAGGCTTCGCGGTGTTCCGTGAACCAGTCGAAGACGTTGGCGACTTCGAAGGAGGCGCTGAGCCCGTTGCGCTCTGCCGCCGAGCGGGCGGCGGCGATGGCGTCTTCGGACTGGTCGAGGCCGAGCACGCTGGCGGCGCCGGCCTTGGCGCACGCGAGACCGAAGCCACCCTGATTGCAGAAGGCGTCGAGCACGCGGCGGCCCTTGGCGAGCTTCGCCACGTTCTGATGCTGGTCGAGCTGGTCGAGGTAGGTGCCGGTCTTCTGGCCGCCCATGAGGTCGATGAGCACCTGCACGCCGCCGACTTCCATCCACGAGGGTTCGAGCGGCTTGCCCGACACCGTGCGGATTTCCTGACGCAGGCCCTCGAGCTTGCGCGTGGAGGCGTCGTTGCGCAGGACGATCTCACGCGGCTTCAGCAGGCGCTGGAGGACGTCGATGATCGTGGCCAGGCGGCGATCCATGCCGCAGGTCAGGGCCTGGATCGTGATCAGGTCATTATAACGGTCGACGACCAAGCCCGGCAGGCTGTCGGCCTCGGACCAGATCAGACGGCAGACCGGCTTACCGGCGCGACGATTGACGGAGGCCGTGACGAGTTCTTCGAGCAGCGGGCCGTCGAGCGTGATCGGGCGGCGCGAGTAGCGGCGCCAGGCGATCTGCGACTTGCCGTTCCAAAGGCCGGCGCCGAGGCAGCGGCCCTTGAGGTCGGTCAGTTCGACGCAATCGCCGTCGACCGGCGGCTCGCCGACGAACTCGACTTCGCCGAGGAAGGCCCAGGGGTGACCCCGGAGTGCGCGCACGGGACGTCCGGGGCGGATACGAATAGCTCTAAGCATGGATTAATTGACGGACCTCAGCTTCGGGATGACCCATAGCGCCGCGAGGGCCGCCGGGATCCACGCCGCGATCATCGGCGGCAAGGCGCCGCTCTCGCCGAAGGCGGAGCAGAACGAGGAGAGGAAGTAGAAGACGAGGAAAAGGCCGAAGGTCTTGGCGACGCCCACCATCGGGCTGATGCGGCCGGCGCCGACCGAGAAAGGGATGGCGACGGCGACGACGACGAGGCAGATGATCGGCGCCGACAGGATCGAGTGATAGCGCATCGCGTAGGCGGCGTTCTGTCCTCCGGGATTGGCGCCGGCCAGGTCGACGAAGCGGGACACCTCGCGGAGCGAAAGCTTATCGGGCTCTTTCGTGGAATAGAACATCACCTCCGGATCGTCGTCGTAATCCGGGAGCACGAGCTCCTTGAAGCGAGGCTGGGCCATGAGCGAGCCCGTGGCCGGATCGAAGCGGAGATCGCGACCTTCGCGGAACGTCCACCGCCAGCGACCGTCGATCCGCTTGAACTCGGCGAAGCGCGCGGTGATGCAGCGTACCTCGCGGTTCTTTTCGTCGAAGGTGTGGACGATCACCTCGAAGGCCTGGCCGGTCGTGAGGCCGAGGCTGGAAATCAGCCAGAGGCGGCGCGCGGCGGAGTTCTCGAAGGAGACGGAGGAAGCCTGGCCTTTCGGCAAGGCCGCGCCGCCCTTGGCCTTCAAGGCCGCGAACTGCGCTTCTTCGACCAGGCCGTTACGTGCCTCGAGGGCTTCCGGCACGAGGACCGCGTTCAAAAGGCTCAGCAGCCCGGCCAGGAAGAGCCCGGCGGCCCAGAGCGGCGCGGTCAGGCGCCACATGCCGATGCCGGCGGCGCGCGCGGCGGAGATCTCCTGGTTCCGGTTCATCGTCGCGAGGACGAAGATGACCGAGATCAGCAGGGAGACCGGGATGAGCATCGAGAGGTCCTTGACCAGACCCAGCAGCATGAAGTTCAGGATCGTCCCGAACGAGGCCCCCCAGCCCAGGAAATCAGGTATCCAGTTGTACCCCTCGGAAAGCATGAGCAATCCCATGAAACTCAGCAGCGAAAGGGCGAAGACCTTGGCCCATTCGGCGAGGATATAGCGGTCAAGGATGCGCACTGCCCGGAATGACACCAACGGTCGGCTTTCCAGCAACCCCAAAGCAAGCGGGGTGCACGTTTCCGCCGAATAAATGCGGGATTCCGCCGCTAGGCCGAAGTCCCTACGGCCGGGATTGAAACCTTCCACGACGGAGCCTGTCTTTTGACTGCTTGCCTAAGCCTAATGGGTCGTTCGAATCACGGACACCCCGCCCGACGCCGACCTTCCCCTGGTCAGCCCATTTCTGCCAACCCTTCCCATGCCTCGGTTCAGTCCCATCCTCGCCGCGCTCGTCGCGACCCTGCCCTCCTTCGGCGCGAAGCTCGACTACAACGAGGACGTCCGTCCGATCCTCTCCGAGAACTGCTTCTACTGCCACGGACCCGACGGCAACAAGCGCAAGGCCAAGCTCCGGCTCGACGTCCGGGAGGACGCCCTGAAGCACAAGGCCTTCGTGCCCGGCGACGCCGACGCGAGCGACCTGGTGCAGCGCCTCTTCTCCAAGGATTCGGAAGAGGTGATGCCGCCGCCGGATTCGCACCGCACGGTCACCGCCGCGCAGAAGGAGATCCTCAAGCGCTGGATCGCCGAAGGCGCCGAGTACAAGCCCCACTGGGCGTTCGTCGCGCCCGTCCGCCCCGCCCTCCCCGCCAACGGCGAATCGAACCCCGTCGACGCCTTCGTGGTCGAGAAACTGACCAAGGCCGGCCTGAAGCTCTCGCCCGAAGCCCCGAAGGCCACGCTGCTACGCCGCCTCTCGCTCGACCTCACCGGCCTGCCGCCCACGCCCGAAGAGACCGCCGCCTTCCTCGCCGACCAGAGCCCGGACGCCTACGGCAAGCAGGTCGATCGCTTGATGGCCTCGCCGCACTACGGCGAACGCATGGTGCTCCCTTGGCTCGACGCCTCGCGCTACGCCGACAGCAACGGCTTCCAGCAGGACGGCGACACCTTCCAGTGGGTCTGGCGCGATTGGCTGGTGAAGAACCTCAACGCCGACAAGCCGTTCGACCAGCTCAGCATCGAGATGCTCGCCGGCGACCTGCTGCCGAACGCGACGATGGACCAGAAGATCGCCACGGCCTTCAACCGGAACCACATCCTCAACGGCGAAGGCGGCAACATCGCCGAGGAACAGCGCTACGTCAGCCTCTTCGACCGCGTCGAGTCCACGACGACCACCTGGCTGGGCATGACGGTCGCCTGCGCGCAGTGCCACGACCACAAGTACGATCCGGTCACGCAGAAGGACTACTACCAGTGGATGGACGCGTTCAACCACGTCAACGAACGCGGCACGCCCGGCGGCGGACCTTCCCTCGTGAAGGGAGTCACGACCCGCTTTCGTCTCGACTCCACCGTCGTCGAAGTGCCCTCCCCCGAACATACCGCCGAGCTCGCCAAGCGCCAGGCGGACTTCGACAAGCTCAACAAGGACTACGGCATGCACCTGAAGAAGGCCTACGAGGCCTGGCTCGCCAAGCCGACCAAGGACAAGGGCATGCTGCCCAAGGAGATCGCCGACCTGCTCGCGCCCGACAAGAAGCGTAACGCCGCCGAGGACAAGCAGCTGCGCACCCATTACGACAAGGTCGTGTTCGTCGAAGACCGGAAGAAGATCCCGGCCTTCCTCGCCATCGACGACGCCAAGCTCAAGGTCGACGGCTACCGTAACGACATGGTCCCGCGCGTGATGGTGATGAGCGACGCCCAGGCTCGCGAGACGAACATCCTCGACCGCGGCGCCTACCTCTCGAAGAAGGAGAAGGTCACCTTCGACGCGCCGGGCTTCCTGCCGCCGCTGCCGAAGGACGCCCCGAAGAACCGCCTCGGCCTCGCGCAGTGGCTCTTCCGCCCCGAGCACCCGCTGGCCGCCCGCGTGCAGGTCAACCGCCAGTGGCAGGAACTCTTCGGCAAGGGCATCGTCCGCACCTCGGAAGACCTCGGCGTGCAAAGCGAACGCCCGACGCACAAGGAGCTGCTCGACTGGCTGTCCGTCGAGTTCCGCGAATCCGGCTGGAAGACCAAGGCCCTCCAGAAGCTCATCCTGATGAGCAAGACCTACCGCCAGTCGAGCCACGTCACGAAGGAACAATTGCAGAAAGATCCGGAGAACAAGCTGCTCGCGCACGCCCCGCGCCTGCGCCTGCCCTCGCCGATCCTCCGCGATGTCGCGCTGCGCTCCAGCGGCCTGCTCAACGACAAGATCGGCGGCGCGCCGGTCTATCCCTACCTGCCCGACAGCCCCTGGGAGAGCCTTGCGATCACCAAGGAGCGTGACTTCACCTACCCGCAGTCGAAGGGCGCCGACCTCTACCGTCGTTCGCTCTACACGTTCTGGCGCCGCACGATCGCGCCGGTGAACATGTTCGACAGCTCGGCCCGTCAGACCTGCCGCGTACGCACGGCGGTGACATCCTCCCCGCTCCACGCGCTGACGATGCTCAACGACCCGACCTGGGTCGAAGCCGCCCGCGTCCTCGCCCAACGCGTGACCAAGGAGCAGCCGACCGACGAAGCCCGCCTCGCGCGCGCCTTCGCCCTCGTGCTCGGCCGCGACCCCGCCGGCCAGGAACCAGCCCTGCTCGCCAAGCTGCTCGCCAACCAGCGCGCGGTCTACGCGGCTGACGCCAAGGCCGCGGAAGCCCTGCTTACGATCGGCGCCAGCAAACGCGACGCGACGATCCCCGCCGCCGAGCACGCCGCGCTCACCGCCGCCTGCCTCGCCCTCTACAATCTCGACGCCGCCATCACCCGCGACTGATCCCATGGACTTCGAACTCTCTCCCTCCGAATGGCGCGAGCGCCTCACGCGCCGCAGCTTCCTCAGCGCCGGCGTCCAAGGCATCGGCGCCGTGGCCCTCGGCTCGCTCCTCGCCCGCGACCTCAAGGCCGCGCACAACCCCATCGGCGCGCTGCCCGGCCTCCCGCACTTCGCGCCCAAGGCCAAGCGCATGATCTGCCTCTGGCAAGGCGGCGGCCCTTCGCACGTCGACCTGCTCGACCATAAGCCGCTCCTCGCCAAGATGGCCGGCCAGGACATCCCCGCGAGCGTCCGCGGCGACACGCGCCTGTCGACGATGTCGAACAGCTATCCGAAGTACAATTGCGTCGGCGCCATCAAGCCTTTCAAGAAGTGGGGCAAGAGCGGCATCGAGATGAGCGAGATGCTCCCGCACGTAGGCTCCATCGCCGACGAGATCTGCGTCGTCCGCTCGATGAACACCGAGGCGGTGAACCACGCCCCCGGCGTGACGTTCTTCATGACCGGCTCGCAGATCCCCGGCCGCCCGTCGATGGGCGCCTGGCTCTCCTACGGCCTCGGCACGATGAACGAGGACCTGCCTTCCTACGTCGTGATGACTTCGTCCGACGCGGCCAAGACCTGCGGCCAGCTCTTCTTCGAGCACTACTGGTCCAACGGCTTCCTGCCGGGCAAGCACCAGGGCGTACGCTTCCGCGGCGTCGGCGACCCGGTGCCCTATGTCGGCAACCCTGCCGGCGTGAGCCGCGAGGCGCGTCGCACGATGCTCGACGACATGCAGGCGCTCAACCGCGCGCACCTCGGCCAGGTCGGCGACCCCGAGATCGATACGCGCATCTCGCAATACGAGATGGCCTTCCGCATGCAGGCGTCGGTCCCTGACCTGCTCGACTTCAAGAACGAGCCGAAGTCCGTCCTCGAGATGTACGGGCCCGATGTCCTCAAGCCCGGCACCTTCGCGAACAACTGCCTCATCGCCCGCCGCCTCGCCGAACGCGGCGTGCGCTTCACCCAGCTGATGCATTCCGGCTGGGATCAGCACGGCAACCTCTTCAGCGGCCAGCTCGCCCAGCAGTGCCTCGACACCGATCAGCCGAGCGCGGCCCTCGTCAAGGACCTCAAGCAACGCGGCCTGCTCGACGACACCCTCGTCGTCTGGGGCGGCGAATTCGGCCGCACCCCGTTCGGCCAGATGCGCCAAGGCTTCAAGGCCGAGCCCACCGGCCGCGACCATTTCGGCCGCGCGTATTCCTGGTGGCTCGCCGGCGGCGGCATCAAGCCCGGCCACGTGCACGGCGAGACCGACGAGTTCGGCTGGAACGTCACCAAGGACTCCGTCCATATCCACGACATGCAGGCCACCCTGATGCACCTCTTCGGGATCAACCACGAGGGGCTGCTCTTCCGCTATCAGGGCCGCCAGTTCCGCCTGACCGACGTCCACGGCCACGTGGCCAAGGGCATGCTGAAGCACGCCTGAACAGGCAAAGAGGCAGGGAAAGGGGCAAAGTCGGCATTTTGACCGCTTTTCCCCTTGCTCCCGCCCCTTCCACCCCTTTTCTCCAAACTTCCACCCACCTTACGGCCATGACCCAGCACAACAGTTTCAAGTCCAGCGCCTCCTCCTCCGGAGCGAAGCGT
>CAIXQT010000055.1 GCA_903921665.1 uncultured Opitutia bacterium | reverse complement strand
GGGCCGTGGCAGGCGATGCAGTTCTCGGACAGGATCGGACGGATCTGGCGGCTGAAGTTGATCGGCTCGGCGGAGCAGACGGCACCGAGGAAGACGCCGAGGAAAAGGGTGGCCTTGGGGGGCATGGGGATAGGACAGTCGACGGAGCAGGGGTGTTCCGCCGTAAGGCTTATAAAAGAGACCGCCCATTCGGAGATTTCAACCCCAACCACGGCAGTTTCCCGCCCTTAAGTTGTCCTTTCCCATCCAGAGGGATTCAACGGTCGGCCTTCAGGGTGGCGATCGACTGCGGAATCTGGGCCTGAGAGTGGGAACTCTCGTCCTCGAGGTAGTAATGCTTCACGCCGGCCTTCTTGGCGGCGGCGAAGATGGCCGCCTGGTCGAGCTGGCCCGTCCCCAGCGTGACGTCGTTGTCGGAGTCATATTTATGTCCCCAGGTGCGTGGTACGCCTTTGCGGACGTCCTTCACGTGCATGAGCGGGATGCGGGAGCCGTATTTCTCGAAGATCGCGACCGGGTCGGCGCCAGGCAGGTAGGCCCAGAGGACGTCGAGTTCGAAGCTCACGTCTTCGGGCCGGGTCTGTTCATGGAGGAAGTCGTACAGCGTGCCTTTGCCTTCGGGGACGAATTCCATGCCATGGTTGTGAAGGACGAAGGCCAGTCCGTGTTTCTCGCGGAGATGCTTGCCCATCGCGTTCATCTCGGCGGCCCGCTGGGTGGCGGCGGCTTTGTCGAACGGCGTCTTGGTGAAGGGCAGCGAGACGCGGACGTATTGCGCGCCGAGGATCTTGGCCGTCGCGCCGACCTCATCGGTCTTCTTGAGGACATCGTTGTAAGGCGCGCCGTACGATGAGCACGCGATGCCACGGGCATCCATGAGCTCGCGGATCTTGGCGGGCGGCTGGCCGAAGAGGTTGGACATCTCGATGTCCGTGATGCCGAGGCGCTTCACCAGGTCGAACGTGCCCGGCATGTCGGCCTTGAACTCATTCCGGAACGTATAGGAGACGACGCCAGGGGTGCGGTCGAGCAGCGGCGCCGCGACGGCGGTCGCGACGGAGAGGAGGAGGGCGAGGAGGCGGTGCATCTTAGGAACCAGAGTATGGAGTATTGAGTATGGAGTATAGCCAGATTGCTTGGGTAGGGATGACCGGCCCGGTCATCCGCGGGCGTGCGGGCCGCACGCCCCTACCTTTTATGCTTCGCGAGAATCTTCTTCAATTCCGCCGGGTCGGCGTCGGGGCGGAGGCGGCGCATGATGACTTCGAGGTCACGGGTGCCTCGCTCGATGGTGGGCTCGATGCCGGTGCCTTCGCCGTAGTCGTTCCACGTCGCGATCTGCACGATGGGTGCTCCGGATTTCATGGCCAGGTCGAAGGACTCGGCGAAGGTCTGGCCGTCGCGATAATCGATCGAGCCGTAGCTCTTGCCGGCGCCGGCTTGCGCATAGAAATCACGGTAGCCCGGGAAGGCCACGGCGGCGAAGGGTCGGCCAGTTTTCTGTTCGCCGGCGTAAAGCGCCACATGCTCGGCGGTCCAGGTTTCACGTGCGACCGTTTTTCCTTCGCTGACGGGCACCCATGCGAACGCGCCGTCGACATCGGGTCGGCGGCTGAGGTGGGGTAGGGCGAAGGTGAGCGGGTTTTGCTTCAAGTTCGCGCGGATGGCGGACCATTCGGCTTCCTCGAGGTATTGCGGACCGAAGATCATCAGCAGCGGTCGGTTGGCGACTCGTACATACGCAGGGTCCGTCAGCCAATGCTCATCGGCCCACGCAAACGAGGCGGCGACCTTGGCGGTGGCCTGCGCCCGGGTGAGCTGCCCTTCCTTCATGAAGCGATGGCCGGGGTTGTCTTCGACGCAGACCGCGAACTTCAGTCCCGCCTTCTTGAGTTCGGCGATGAGCAAAGTCGTGTTCCGATGGATCATCGCGTAATCGGCGAAGCCGTCAGGTCCGTTCCAGTCGATGATCGCTCCGTCGATGCCCGCGGCCTTCATGAGGGCTACCTGGGTCGCGATGACCGCCGGGTCGCCCGAGTCGTAAGGCCCGAGCAAGGGCCGGTCGTGCGTGGCCAGCGCTCCTTTGTCGGGGTCGGTCTTGTCCATGGTCCAGTGCCAGCCCCACCGACCGCTGACCGGCTTGCTTTCGAACCAAGGCATCACGTGGACCAAGACGAGTGGACGGTCAGGCGTCGGGTTGGCGCAGGAGCAGAGGAGCCATCCGGAGACGGCTGCCAGCAGGAGGCCTGCGATTCGCATGGGCCGAGTAGACGGGGTCCGGCGCTCCATTCAATCCCCAAGCAGGAGACCCCGGGGAGGTCGAAACATCCCCGGGGTCTTTAAATTGGTCGGGCAGGAGAGATTTGAACTCTCAGCCTCTGCTACCCGAAAGCAGCGCTCTACCAGATTGAGCCACTGCCCGACACGAGAGATAAGCATAGACCAAACGGAGGGGGTGTTTTCAAACTAATTCCGTCGGGAAAATCACGAGGGGTGGTGGACTTCGACGATTTTTGGGCCTAGTTGCAGGGATATGAACCTTACGGTACGACGTTCCGGGGAACGCGGCTTCGCCGATCACGGTTGGCTGGTCGCCCGCCATAGCTTCAGTTTCGCCGATTATTACGACCCGGCCCACATGGCCTTCCGGTCCCTGCGGGTCATCAACCAGGACCTGGTGGCTCCGGGCATGGGTTTCCCGGCCCATGGCCATAAGGACATGGAGATCTTCACGTATGTCCTCGAGGGTGCCATCGAGCACAAGGACAGCATGGGTAACCATGCGCAGCTCAAGCCAGGCCAGATCCAGGTCATGAGCGCCGGCAGCGGGGTGAAGCACAGTGAGTTCAATCCCTCGAAGACCGAGCGACTGCATCTCATCCAGGTCTGGATCATGCCGGACAGGGCGAACCTCAAGCCGCGTTACGCCGAATGGACGCCCACCACGGAGCAGCTCGATTCGCCCAAGGTGCTCATCATCTCGAACGACGGACGCGAGGGCTCGGCGCATATCAGCCAAGACGCCGATGTGTATCGGGTGAAGACCAAGGCTGCCGGCACGATCTCGCATGAGCTGCGTCAGGGCAGGGGGCTTTGGTTCCAGCTCATCGGCGGCGACGTCGAGGTCGGCGGCGTGAAACTTTCGCCCGGCGACGCGGTCAGATCGGAAGACGCAGGCACCTTCGCCTTCAAGTCCACCGGCCCCATCGAAGCCCTCCTCTTCGACCTCGCCTGATTCCTCCTACATTCCCCTATACTCCATACTCTACACTCCATACTCTCGAATTATGAGCTCCCCCCATATCCCTCAGAAGTCTCCGATCCCCGTCCTCGTTGAAGCTGGCAAGACCTACTACTGGTGCTCGTGCGGCCACAGCAAGACGCAGCCGTTCTGCGACGGCGCCCACAAGGGTTCCGCCTTCGTCCCCGTCCCTTATAAGGCTGAAAGCAACGGCACGGTCTACTTCTGCGCCTGCAAGCACTCCAAGAAGGGCGCGCTCTGCGATGGCTCCCATAAGGCCCTCTGAACTTAGCCCTTTCATCCGCCGTCATTTAGGCTAACCTGCCTTTGCTATGAAAAAAACTGCCAACATCGTCGCTATCCTCCTCGGGGTAGCCTTCATCATCTTCGGTCTGAGTTTCTTCGTCCCGGCGATCAAGTCGGTGTTGCCGGCGCCTGCGGCTCCTTCCTCGCCGGAAGCCGGTGCCCTGACCAAGGCTTACTTCACCGCCATGACCGGCACTTCCTATCTGGCCATCATCAAGGTACTTGAGGTGATCGGCGGCCTGTTGTTGCTTCGCGCCTGCTCGCGTGGCTGGGGTGTCGCCTTGATCGGCGCCATCACTTTCAACATCGTGCTCGTGAACGTGCTGATCAAGCAGGTCTACGACCCGGTCGTCATCATCCTGACGATCGCCGTGCTCTTCCTCGCCTGGGTCGGTCGCAAGGGCTTCTGCTGCCTGGCCTGCTGCGGTAGCGGCGAATGCCTCGGCACCTGCGGTTGCTGCAATAAGGAAGGTTCTTCCTGCGGCTCTTCCGATAAGCCTGCCTCGTCCGGTTGCTGCGGCGGCAAGTAAGCCGTCTCGGACTCACGAATCAGCCCCCGGCCTCGGGGGCTTTTTTGTGCCTAAAATACAACTTCGGGTGACAGGTGACGGCCCCGGTGGTCAGCCTTTCGGATGTCCGCCGCTCGGCAGTCAGCTCCTGGAGGCCGGGCGCCAGCTCCCGATGGCTGAACGGCCGATTTCCTGAACTCCCGATGCCCGTGCCCGTCACCCGCCACCATGGATTGTTGTGGTTAACCTTCGCACCTTTGCACAGGAGCGCTGCTCCGATTTGCACCTTTGCACTGCTTCTTTGTATCCCTTGCCAACCGGCCAACTGATCAACCGGTCAACTACTCGTGTCCCCATGTCACCGTGCCCACTTGTCCCCTGCGTGACTCCGTCACGCCTCACTTCACCGCTTTCACGATCGCTTCGGCAATCGCGGCCATCCCGCGGTCACCAGGGTGATTAGCCACGCCCGCATGCTTATAGGGGCGCTCGGAGCGGGCGTAGTTCTGCTCGTCCTTGGCAAGGGCGCTGATGTCGACGAACGTGCCGCCGACGGCTTCGCAGGCCTTGCGCATGGTGCCGTCCTTGGCCGCGTTCGGCCAGAAGCTACTGCGCACGATGACCTGGGCCTTGGGGTTGGCCTTGAGGGTCTTCAGCAAGGCGGTGACCTGTTCCTGATACTTGGCCTGGGCTTCCGGCGTCTTGAGAGCGGGTACGTTCTCGCCGATGCACAGGATGACGAGGTCGGCCTTGAAGGCGGCGGCTTCGGCGAACTTGCCGGCGATATCATAACCGACGTGGTTGCGTTCGAAGTCGGCGACATTCTTGACCATGATCGTCGGCGTTAGGCCATGCTTGGTCGCGAGGGCCTTGGTCACGACATGGACGTAATCCTTGTCCAGCGACGTCGCCGCCATGCCCCAGTTGCCGTGCCAGTCGATGTCGGCCTTGGGACCGTGGCTGGTCAGGCTGTTCCCGACGAAGAGGATCTTCTGCGGTGCCAGCGTCTCAGCGAAAACCACCGGCGTGAAACAGAGCAGAGCGATGATAGTTAAGAGAAATTGAGACATGGGGTAGGGGTAGGGGTATGGGCAGGGGTAGTCAAATGAACCCCGCCCCGCTACCCGCCACCCGCAACGATTCAACCAGTCAAAGGGAAAGCGGAGACCGGTGATGGTTGCTTCGTTCATAGGTAGGGCTGATCACCCTTGATCAGCCGCGGTTGAGCGAGGGCGCTCAACCCTACCCGATGCATCTCCCGCCACCCGCCACCTGAGGCTGCCACCTGCCACCCGAAGTGATGTCTCACCTTGCCCCCGTTCCCCCTCGAAGGCTTCGCCTTCGCTCACTTCTTCTTCGCCGGAGGAGCCGCCTTCAGGGGATGTTCCTTGAGGATCTCTTCGGTCATGTAGAAGTTGACGCGATCCTTGGTGGCTTCGCGTACCTTCTTCACGGTGGCCGGCGAGATGAGCTTGCCGTTGTTGCCGAAGGAGAGGCGCACGTAGCTGAGCACGGCCGCGGCTTCCTCGTCGTTGAGCAGGCCGCCGAAGCCCATCATGGGTGGCACGCCCTTGGTAGGGTCGAAGTGCTGGCCGTTGACAGTGATCTGGCCCCAGAGTCCCTTGAGCAGGATCTTGGTCAGGCGTTCGTCGTCATCGAGCCAGTTGCTCTTGGCGAGGGGAGGGTAGATGTTCTGGATGCCCTTGCCGTCGGCCTGGTGGCAGGTGGCGCAATGCGCGTCGCGGAAGTAGATGTCGCGTCCGAGCTTGAACGCCTTCTCTTCGGCGGCGGTCAGCTTGCGCGCGGGCTTTGAGTTAGTGCCGGCTTCGGCGATGGGCTGGCCGATCTTGAGCTTGCCGCTGAAGTAATCGGCGGCGGCCTGGTTGCCTTCGAGGTTCAGCTGGACGGCGGTCTTGAGTGATTCGATGTCGTCCTTGAGCGTATAGGTCAGGGCATAGTTCAGCACCGGTCCGATCCAGCGGTCGACGGGCAGCTTGAAGGCCTCGACGGCGATCTTGGCGCCCTCGGCGTTGTCGAGCCAGGTGGCGGCGACGACCGCGGTCAGGCGGACGCGGGCGTTTTCGTCGCGGACGGCCTGGTTCAATAGCTCGACGTGGTTCGGGAGTTGCCAGAAGGAGTGGCGGATGACGTCCACGGCGGCGGCGCGGGCTTCGAAGCGCTTGGCCCTGAGGAGTTCGGCGATGAGGCCGGCGTCCGGCTGGTTCTGCGCCCAGGTAGCCCAGAGGGCTTCGCAGAGGTGGTGCTCGTAGGCGGGGTCCTGCTTATCGAGCTTGGCGACCCAGGCCTTGACGGCGGGGAGCACCTCGGCGGGGGCATGTCCGCGGAGTTCGCGACGCGTTCGGTAGCGGGTCCGGTATTCGGGCTCCTTGAGGTTCTCAAGGAGTTCGGCCACGGAAGCGCCCGCGACCTTGGCGGGCTTCACGAGCGGGCGCTCAGGGTAGGTGATGCGGTAGATGCGGCCGCGCTCGTGGTCGCGGTTCGGGTCGCGCGCATTGTGCTGCATGTGGCCGATCAGCGGGTTGTGCCAGTCGATGAAGTAGAGCGAGCCGTCCGGGGCGAACTCGAGGTCGACCGGGCGGAAGTTCCCGTCGGTGGAGGAGAGGAGGTCGCCGTTGGCCTTGCCGGTGAAGCCGGCGCCGTCGTCATGCTTCGTGCCGAAGCTGATGCCGAGGAAGCCGATGGAATTGCAGATCATGAAATCGCCTTGCTGCGCGTCCGGGAAGTGACGCGAGGAGACGAATTCGGCGCCGGAGGTCGGCCGCGAGCGCTTCGGGACGAACTGCTCGACCTTGATCTGTTCGATGCCGTAGGGGACCTTGGCCGAGAGCGGCAGGGCCCACCAGTTCTCGCCGGACGAGGCGTCGGAGAGGAACGGCTGTTCCCAAGTGTCGAAGGAGAAGCCCCACGGATTGGAGACGTCGGCCTGCACGCGTTCGAGGCGGTAGGACTTCGGGTCGAAGCGCCACGCGCCGCCGTCGTTGCAGCGACGGGGTCCGTAGGGGGTCTCTACCTGGCTGTGCAGGAAGCGACCTTCGAGCAGGTAGAAGGCGCCGGAAGCATCCGCACAGTAGGCCGAGATGGCGTGGTGCGAATCGTGCGAGTCGAAGCCGTGCAGGATGAGCTCCATGCGGTCCGACTTGCCGTCCTTGTCGTCGTCGATGAGCAGGGCGAGGTTGGGCTCGCTCGAGACGTAGACGCCTTCGGGGGCGATCTCGAAGCCGATCGGGATGTGCAGGCGGTCGGCGAAGACGGACTGCTTGTCGGCCTTGCCGTCGCCGTCGGTGTCCTCGAGGATCAGGAGCTTGTCGTTTGGCAGCGCATCGCCCGGACGGTAGTGCGGATAGGTCGGCGTGGTCGCGACCCAGAGGCGGCCCTTGGCGTCGAACGACATCTGCACGGGCTTCTTGAGGTCGGGGAACTTCTCCTCGGACGCGAAGAGCGTGACCTTGTAGCCGGGGGCGAGCTTCATCTTCTCGATGGCCGCTTCGCCGGAAAGGAACTCCGTCGGGTTGCCGTTCTTCTCGCTCGGCTTGAAGTTGGTCGGCACGGGCGGCAGGACGAGCGTCTTGGAGTCGTCGACGGTCAGGTCGGTGCGCTTGCCCTGGGTGACGCCGTGGATGAGCGCATCACGGAGCGTGGTCATCTGGCGGCTCTTGTAGACTTCGTCGGGGTAGTTCTGCGGGCCGAACGGATTGTAGCGCTGGCCGTGCGTGTGGACGCCGTTGAGGATCGAGTAATCCGTGTTCCACATGTAGTCCTTCATCTTCACCGCGCCGTTCACGAGGGCTTCGTCGGCCTTGGAGGCGCGGGGGGTGGCGCCGTAGAGGCCGTCGGCGAGGAGCTTGGCGATGGCGCGGTAGCCGAAGTCGGTCGGGGCGAAGCCGTTGATGGTGTAAGGGGTCTTGGTCTGGCCGTAGGCGGCGAGGGTGGGGTGGAAGAGGTCGACATACGTGATGCCGTGCTTCTTGGCCACGCGCTCCATGGCCGCGGCGTAGAGCTCGAGGTTGGCGTTCTCCTTCTGGCCGTTGGGGAGATCGCGGGTGGCGGAGAGATTCTCGAAGGCGATCGGCGAGACGAGCACCAGGCGCGGAGCGGTCTTGCCATTGTAGGCCTTGGTCAGGGAATGCGCGACGAAGGCGTCGACCTCGGCTTCGTAGTTCGCGGCGCGTCCGGGACCGTCAAACGATTCGTTG
>CAIXQT010000054.1 GCA_903921665.1 uncultured Opitutia bacterium | reverse complement strand
GGGCAGGGCAATCGTGCGGTTCACCCCTCGATGTACCTCAAGGAAATCGTCGCCAACGGATTCAAAAGCTTCGCCGACCGGACCCGCATCGAGCTCCGTCCCGGGGTCACGGCCGTGGTCGGACCGAACGGCTGCGGCAAGTCCAACATCGTCGACGCCATCCGCTGGGTCTTGGGCGAACAGTCCGCCAAGTCCCTGCGCGCCCCGGCGATGCAGGACGTCATCTTCGCCGGTACCGACCGTCGTAAGCCTCTCCCGCAGTGCGAGGTCGAGCTGATCTTCGCTGATTGCGAAAAGGAACTGGGCACGGCCTTCGCCGAGGTCTCGGTCATGCGCCGTCTCCACCGCGAGGGTGCCAGCGACTATTTCATCAACGGCAAGCCGTCCCGCCTCAAGGACATCCAGCGCCTGTTCATGGACACCGGCATCGGCCGCATGTCCTACTCCTTCATGGTGCAGGGACAGATCGACCAGATCCTCTCCGCCAACCCCGCTGAGCGCCGCTACCTCTTCGAAGAGGCCGCCGGCATCACGCGCTACAAAGCCCAGCGTCGCGAAGCCCTCAACAAGCTCGGCGGCGTCGATACCAATCTCGCGCGTATCACCGACGTCGTCAGCGAAGTCGGCCGCCAGATCGCCACGCTCCGTCGTCAGGCCGCCAAGGCCCTTCGCTTCCGCCGGTTGCGCCACCGCTTCACGCACCTCGACCTCGCCTGGCACGCCAAGCAGTTCGGAGATCGTCGCGCTCAGGTCGCCGCGCTCGAGACCGACGCCACGGCCTGCCGCGCCGAAGTCACCGGTCTCACCGACGGCCTTCGCGATCGCGAAGCGGCGCTCTTGCAGATGCGTGCCCGCCGCGCCGAACTGGCCGAACAGGTCCAGCTGGCCCAGCAGGCCTTGTTCGAGCTTCGTACGGCCCGTGAGAACGCCGAGAGCGAGGCTCGCACGTCCGATCTTCGTTCCGACGACCTTTCCTCGCGCCTCGGCGAAGTCCGCCGCGAGGCCCAGGAGGCCGAGCTTTCGATCGCCGAGTTCGAGATGCGTCTGCGTGGCAGTTCCGACGCCAAGTCGACCGCCGCCGGTTCCGTCTCCGCCACGGATGCCGCCTACCGCGAGAAGACCGCGCAGGTCGAAGAAGTCGCCCGACAGGTCGTCGAAGCCGAGAACCTGCTCCGTCGTTCCCGCCAGGATATCCTCATCGCCGAAGGCGAGATGACCCGCGCCCGCGGCGACGTGACCAATCTCGAGGTCGATCTCCGCGGCTATCAGTCCCGTCACGTCGATCTCTCCGCCTCCCTCAGCCAGGCCAAGCAGGAACGCGAAGCGCTCGAACGTCGCGTCACCGAGTGTGGCGCCGTCGTCACGACGCGTCATGGCGAACTCCAGGCCGCCCGGACCGCCGAACAGGAAGCCACCGAAAAAGGCCGCGACCTGCTGAACGATTTCCGCGCCCTCCAGCAGACGATCTCCGAACAGGACCGCAAGGTGGCCAAGCTCTCCGCTCAGCTCGGCTTGCTCGAGCAGATGCAGTCCCGACTGGAAGGCTTCTCCGAGGCGGCCAAGGCTGTCCTCCGCGGTGAGTTCTCGGAAGAGCTCCGCACCGGCAAGGCTTCGGCGCTCGCCGATCTCGTCACCGTCGTCGACATCTCCGCCGCCGCCGCGCTGGAGAACATCCTGGGAGCCGCCTCCGAAGCCGTCGCCCTCGACTCTGCTGAGTTCCTCCCGGGCATCGTCGCCAAGATGGGCGAGCGCCAGCTAGGCCGCGCGGTCTTCCAGGTCGAAGCTCCGCCGGCCTCTCGCGCCGGCTCCGCCGCCCCTGGCTGGCTCCGTCCCGCCACTTCCGCCGTGCAGGCGAAGTCCCCCGATCACGCCCGCTTGGTCGCCAATCTTTTCGACGGCTGCTATGTCTGCCCGTCCCTCGGAGACTTCATCAGCTGGTGGCGCGCTAACCCGGCCTTCGAGTTCTTCCTCGTCGCGACCACCGATGGCGACCTCGTCGACCGTCGCGGTCTCGTCTACGCCGGCAAGCCGCGCAAGGCCGCTTCGAACGCCGGCTCGGGCGTCTTCTCGCGCGAAAGCGAGATCCGCTCCGTCCGCGCCAGCCTTGAGTCCGAGAACGACCAGCTGACGACGCTCAACGAGAAGGCCCTCGGCATCCAGTCCGCGATGGACGCCAACGAGCTCGACGTCTCGGCCGCCCGCGACGCCACGCAGTTCGCCGCTCAGGAACTTTCCGTCGCGCAGGCCGACGAGCGCTCCGCTCGCCAGACCCTCACCGCCGCGGATGACCGCATCGGCCGCGAGGAACGTCAGCTCGCCGAGATCGAGAATTCGAAGTCGGAGGCCCTTCAGCGCCGCGACCGCGCCCAGGTCACCCTCACCGCCAAGGACGCCCAGGTGGCCGAGCTCCGCGCGACCATCACTTCCGGCGAAGTCCAGCTCGAGGCCGCGCGCGCCGAATCCGACCTGCGACGCAACGCCCTGGGCGAAGCCCGCCTCGCCCACGCCGAGCAGCGCCAGCGCCTCGAACTTGTCGGCCGCGAACTGGCCGACCTCGAATCGCGCCGCGCCGAGGCTGTCGCCCGCCTGAATTCCCGCCGCATCGAGGCCCAGCAGAATGAGAAACTGATCGGCGAGCTCAAGGCCGCGTCCGTCGTCGCCCGCGAGACTTCCGCGCGGCTGGCCGGCGAGATCGAGGTCGCCAATACCAATCTCAACGAACAGCGCGGCTCGCTCACCGAGACCGATGCCGCCGTCGAGTCCGAGGACCGCGTGCTTTCCGTCGATCGCGACCGTCTGCGCGTCGCCGACTCCCGGCTCAAGGGCCTCGAGGTCTCGCTCGCCGAGCAGAGCTCGCAGTGCGGCTTCATCGTGGAGAAGGTCCTGGCCGACCATCAGCTCGATGTCGCCGAAGTCGACTGGCGCCTGCAGCTCTGGCTTTCCGACGGCGAACCCGAAGGCATCTCCAGCTTCGACGACCTGGAGGAGACCGATGAGGAAGGCTCCCGTCCTGCCCCGAAGGCCGTCGTCCGCCGTGGCGAACCGACCGCCGAAGACCTCGTCTCGATGGAGTCCGCCGATTGGCCGCCCCTCGTCCGCGAGATCGCCGAACTGCGCGACCGCATGGCCGGCATGGGTTCCGTGAACCTCGTGGCCGTCGAAGAATACTCCTCGCTGCGCGACCGCCACGACTTCCTCACCAAGCAGAGCGATGACCTCTGGAAGGCCAAAGAGGAGCTCACCAAGGCGATCGAGGAACTCAACCAGACCTCGCTCAAGCTCTTCACCGAAACCTTCGAGCAGGTGCGCAAGAACTTCAAGTTCACCTTCGAGCGCCTCTTCGTCGGCGGCACGGCCGACCTCACGATGGTCCAGGCCGAAGACCCTCTTGAAAGCGGCATCGAGATCATCGCCCAGCCCCCGGGCACCAAGCTCCGCGGCATCTCGCTGCTTTCCGGCGGCCAGCGTACCATGACCGCCGTCGCGTTGCTCTTCGCCATCTACATGGTGAAGCCCTCGCCGCTGTGCGTCCTCGACGAGCTCGATGCTCCGCTCGACGACGCCAACGTGAACCGCTTCACGGATATCATCCGCGAGTTCACCCGCTTCTCCCAGTTCCTGGTGATCACCCATAACAAGCGTACCGTCTCGGCGGCCGACGCCATCTTCGGAGCGACCATGCAGGAGAAGGGTGTCACCCGCCTGTTCTCGATGCGCTTCAATAAGGATCGCGACGAGGCCGAGCCGAACCAGCCGGGTGGCGGGTTCACGATGGCCCGCTGAGGTCGCTTGCATTGGGCGGAGCGAGGGCTAGGATGTCGGGGTCATGCTCCGTCATCTCACCGCGCTTGTCTTCTTGCCGGCCATGGCCCTCGCCGGCGTCAACTTCGAGTCTGATGTCCGTCCGATCAACCGTGTCGCGCCTGGCGCGAGCTACGCCGACATGCTGTCCCGGATCATGCCGGCGGTCGTCAGCATCCGCACCGCCGAGGTCATCCCTCAGTCCGTCCTCAATCGCCTGGGTGGTCGTATCGATAAGGACAGGATCCTTAAGGACGAAAAGACCGGCGAGACGCTCATGCCGACCGGACTAGGTTCCGGCACCATCGTTCACCCGGACGGTTACGTGATCACCAACCGGCATGTCGTCATCAAGCAGGATCGCTCCGTCTCCGAGACCGTCATCGTCCAGCTGCAGGACCGACGGGAGTTCCGGGCCAAGGTGCTCGGCGTCGACGCCGGCAGCGATATCGCCGTGCTGAAGATCGAGGGCCGTAACCTCCCTTTCGCCAAGTTCGCCGATAGCGACAAGGCCCGCGTGGGCGACGTCGTCTTCGCCATCGGCAATCCCCTGGACGCAGGCATGACCGTCACCTCGGGCATCGTTTCTGCGCTCGGCCGGGCCGGCAAGCAGGGGATGGGCATGGCTTTCGAGGACTTCATCCAGACCGACGCGGCGATCAATCCGGGCAATAGCGGCGGGCCTCTCATCGATTTCGAAGGCCGCCTGCTGGGTATGAACACCGCGATCAAGTCCGGTACCGGCGGCAGCATCGGCCTTGGTTATTCCATCCCTGCCAACCTCATCGTTTCCGTCGCGACCGACTTGGCGAACGGCGGCAAGGTCGTCCGCGGCCTCATCGGCGTCCAAGGCGAGGACCTTTCCTTGGCGGAAGCCACCAAGCTGAATCTCGGTAAGGCTGGCGCCGTCCGCGTCTCGCTCGTCAGCGAAGGCTTGCCGGCGGCCAAGGCTGGCTTGCGGATCGGCGATGTCATCGTGGCCCTGGACGGAAAGCCTTTCGAGAACTGGAATGAGCTGCGTCTGGCGATCTCGCGGCGCAAGCCGGGCGAGGTCCTGACGATCAACTTCATCCGCGAAGGGCGCGGTTCGTTGACGCGTGTGACCGTCGCCGAACGCGCCCTCGATCGTTGAGCATGCGGGCGCTCACCACATTCCGACATTTGACCGGCGGACGTATCCCGCCGCTGACTCGTACCGCCTTGCTCTGCGGGCTCGGGCTGTTCCTGCTGACCTTGCTCGTCTTCAAGCCCGGCGCAGGCGGTAATGCTCCCGCCCAGCCATTGTCTGACGGGGTCCGGCTGGTGCCCCCGGGGGACGCTAGGACGGAGAGTGTCGTCCTCCTGGACACGTCGGCCGTATACTTCCCTGGAAAGTCCACGATGACCGGGGCAGGACGTGCGGAGGTCGGCCAGCCTGAGGACGCCCCCTTCGCCAAAGTCGCTCCGGTTCTCCAGTTCGACCCCGCCAAGCCTTTGGGCAAGGATTCCACCCTTCAGGTACCCCGGCAGTCTCCCCCCATGGCAGCGAAGGCGGTACCCCTCGCCGAGGCCGAACCTTTTGCCACCTTCGGCGCCCAAGGATTTAAAGGGGAAGGGATCGCCCCCAGGGTGGCATTCTTTCAGGTATATCCGATTAGTGGGTCTAAGATTCCCATTTTAAATGGGAAAATAGACCATTTAATCTATGAAAATGGCAATAATGGGTTTAAAAACATCAATATTGCCCCATTTGAATCTGTTTTTGAGGTAATTTTAAGCGTAGACTCGATGGGAAAGGCTCCGCTTGGAGCCAAAGTGCGACTTTCTGGCTCAAAATCATTAGATGAGGCCATTGCCCGTTGGGCCCAGGCTACCGATTGGTCTAAGCAGCTCCCGCCGGGCGTTTACCGGCTGATCGTAGGCCCCTAGGCTAGACTCCGTAAGGGTGTAAAACCCTTGCAAAAATCCGCTTGACGGAGGGGTTTTCGATGGTCATTCAAACCCTTCCCTTCGCGTCTTCAAGTACGTCGACGGTTCGCCCCTGTAGCTCAGTTGGCAGAGCGCGTCCTTGGTAAGGACGAGGTCGCTGGTTCAAATCCAGTCGGGGGCTCCATCACTTTCCACACACCAAACCTAACCACCTCCTCACCACCAAAAACCATGGC
>CAIXQT010000053.1 GCA_903921665.1 uncultured Opitutia bacterium | reverse complement strand
GCGGTCGTGGTAGACGGCGAGGACCTGTCCGGGCGCGAGGCCGCGCTGGGTCTCGGCGAAGCGGAGGCGGACGGTGCCATCCGGCTGCGGGATGAAGCGGGCGGGCGTGGCTTTGTCGCGATAGCGGACGCGGGCGAGGATGTCCTGCTCGCCGACTACAGGCTTGTTGAGCCACGTGAAGTCGCGCGCGACGGCCTCGCTGGTATACAGCCATGGGGCGTCGGGCTTATCGAACGCGACGTGCAGGGTGTTGGTCGTGAAATCCTTCTTCACGACGACGAAGTATTCGTGGTCCGTGTTGGAGGGCAGGCCGATGCCTTTACGCTGGCCGATCGTATAGCGGTGCAGGCCACGGTGCTTGCCGATTTCCTTGCCCGCGGCGTTCACGACCGGGCCGGGCGAATCAGGGATGTGGCGCTCCAGGAAATCCTGGACGGGTACTTGGCCGAGGAAGCAGATGCCTTGGCTGTCTTTGCGTTCGGCGTTCGGCATCCGGGCGTCGGCGGCAAGCTTGCGCACCTCAGGCTTCAGCAGTTCGCCGATGGGAAAGATGGCCTTTGCGAGCTGTTCCTGGCGGAGCAACGCGAGGAAGTAGGACTGGTCCTTGTTCGGGTCGAGGCCTTCGAGGAGGTCGAACAACCCGTCGACGTTCTCGCGTCGTCGGGCGTAGTGGCCCGTCGCGATGACATCGAACCCATCCTTGAGCGCCTTGCGCAGGAAGACGCCGAACTTCATCTCGCGGTTGCAGATGATATCGGGATTCGGGGTCAGGCCGTTACGATAGCCCTCGACGAGGTATTGGACGACCGTGTCTCGATAGTCCTGGACGAGGTCGATGATCCGGAAGGGCAGGCCGAGATGCTCGGCCACGGCCTGGGCATTGCGGACATCGTCCTCCCAGGGGCATTCGCCGGGGAAAGGCAGGCCTTCCTCGTTCATCCAGGTCCGGAAGTAGGCGGCATGCACCTCGTGCCCTTGCTGCTTGAGCAAAAGGGCCGCCACGGCGCTATCAACGCCGCCGGAGAGGGCTACCAGGACCTTGGACATCGGACGGCAAGGTAGGGCGGGGATGGGCGGGGATACAGATTATTTAAAAGGGCTAGGGCCAGGGATAGGGCTAGGGGCAGGGGTGGGGGCAGGTAATATTAGCCTAGCCCCAGCCCAAGGGCCTGGCCCTGTCCCTACCTTGCTTGCTCTCCCGCCTCGGGCATGCTTTCCTCCGTCCATGCGTCTCGGCATCCTCTTTCTTTTGCTCGGTCTTCTTCCCCTTGCGGCGCAGAACGCGCAGCTCGCCGGCATGCAGCAGGATCTGGCGGAACTCCGCAACGAGGTCGAAAAGCTGAAGCTGGAGAATGCGGACCTGCGGGCCGCGCTGAATCGTCAGAAGGCCGGCCAAGGGCAGGTTGCCTCGACGGCCGAAACCCTCGCCAAGGCGCGGGCGGAAACCCTCAATGAGGTCGATCGTCGCCTGAAGCAGCATACCGATGAAGTGAACGCCGCGCTTGCCGAACTCACCCGCCAGGTGAACGCCGCCCTCGGCAAGACCGGCCCCGCGCCGACGGCGAAGTCCGGGAAGGCCGCCGCGCAGACCGAAGCCCCCGCGGCCGCCGATGACGGCGTCCCGTCCGACATCCCGCGTGCCGGCCTCAAATATCGCGTCAAATCCGGTGATACGGTCACGAAGATCGCCCTCCGCAACGGCTCCAAGGTCGAATGGATCTTGAAAGCGAATAACCTTTCCTCGCCTGCCGCCCTGAAAGCGGATGTCGATATCTTCGTCCCGCAGCCTGAAACCGCCGGACGCTAATTTTTCAAGCAAGCCCCATGGCCACTCCTCCCAAGAAATCCCTCGGTCGCGGTCTCGGTTCCCTCATCGGTGGTGGCGTGGCCAAGCCCGCGCCTGCGGCTCCCTCGCCGGTCGCCGCAGCCGCTTCGGCCGCCCCGGCCGCTCCCGGTCTTCTGCTGCAGGAACTGCCGCTGACTTCGATCGTGCCGAATCCGCGCCAGCCGCGCCGTGATTTCGACGATGCGCAGGTGAAGGAACTCGCCGACTCCATCCGCTCCGAAGGGCTCATGCAGCCCATCGTCGTCCGCAAACTGAAGGACGGCTACGAGCTCATCGCCGGCGAACGTCGCTTCCGCGCCTTCAAGCTGATCGGCCAGAAGACCATCACCGCCCGCATCCTCGAGGCCAGCGACGCTTCCAGCGCGGTGCTCGCGCTCATCGAGAACCTCCAGCGCGCCGACCTCAACGCCATCGACGAAGCCCTCGGCTTCGCCTCGCTCATGCGCGACTTCAACCTCACGCAGGACGCCGTCGCCGAGCGCCTCGGCAAGCCGCGCACGACCATCGCGAACAGCGTCCGCCTGCTCGCCCTCGACAACGAGCTCCAGGGTTACGTTCGCAAAGGACAGCTGTCCGCCGGCCATGCCAAGGCCTTGCTCGGTATCGAGAACGTCGCCCACCGCGTCCAGGTCGCCCGTCTCGTGATCGAGAAGGGCCTCTCCGTCCGCGCCACCGAAGCCGAGGTCAAGAAGCTCGCTTCGACCAAGAAGACCGAACGCAAGCAGGCCGTCCACACCGTCGTCGCCGATGTCCAGAAGCGTCTCGTTTCCCATTTCGCCGCCCCGGTCTCGGTCGTCCGCAAGGGCACCAAAGGCAGCATCTCGATTCCTTTCAGCAGCGACGACGAACTCGCCCGCCTGCTAGAGAAAATCGGGGTCAAACTCTAGGGGGCAAGTGGGCACGGTGACACGGTGACACGGGGTGATGAGGCGGCATAGCCGCCCATAGAAAGGAAGAAGTCCGCCTCGCTTGGTGAGGTGATCCCCCTTGTCCCCGTGTCACCGTGCCAGCGTGTCCCCT
>CAIXQT010000052.1 GCA_903921665.1 uncultured Opitutia bacterium | reverse complement strand
GCCCACCTGCATGGGAATAACTATGCCCCGCTTTGTTCCGATGGCTCCATGCCGCAATCCATCGAGGTGGTGTACGTGCGGCGCACGGGCGCGCCGACGGAAGCGTTCGCAGGTGAACTGCCGCGAGCCGGGCTCGATCAGCCCAATAACCGTAAGTTCGCCGACGCCGTGATCCGGCGCGCTTAGCTCCGCGGGCCGTACTTACGCTGCGGGGGCTGCGTCGGCGCGACGGGCTCGATCTGGACGCCGGCGCAGGCCGGGTGGCGGCCGAAGGTGCCGTAGCTTTCGTTGTCGAAGCGCGTGGTCATGCCGCGGGCGGCCTCGGCCACGAGCACGCGCCCGTCCGGCTGGATGAAGCCGACCTGGACGATCGTCGTGCCATCCACCTTGCGGGTGTGCGCCACGATCTTCTCAAGGAAGTCGCCGGCGTCGGGGCCGGGCTTGAGGGCGAAGAGGATCTTCTTGATGAGGCTCGGGGCGCGGCGAAGGGTGCTGACGGCGTGTGCGCTGAGCGACCACTCGCCACGTTCGTCGCGCCAGTTGAGGCGGGCGTCGACGATGACGTGGGAGCCGTCCATGAGCAGGGGCAACTCGCCGTCCTTGAGCTGCGCGGCGGCGTCATAGGCGTCCGAGAACATCATCACGGGAATCGTCACCGAGCGCGAGGCGACGGTGAACAGCGCCCAAGGGCGATTGTCTTTCTTGGAGATCTTCTTTTCGAGGCCGCCGATGATGCCGCAGATGCGGACGGTGTGGCGTTCCTTCTTGTCGAGCTCGATGCGGTCCGGGGTGACGGTCAGGGTGGCGATGGCTTCGTCCAGGCCATGGTAGTCGGCGAGCGGATGACCGCTGAGGTAGAAGCCGAGGAGGGCCTTCTCGCTGTTGAGCATCTCGAGCTTGGGCATCTTCTCCGACTTACGGAGCACGAGATCGGTCGGTCGGGCGGCGCCGGCGTCCTCGGCGCCGAGCATGTCGAAGAGCGAACCCTGGCCGCTGGCGCGTTCCTTGCGCTCGCCGGCGAAGTGGCGACGGACAGACTCGATGGAGTCGACGAGGTGGCGACGGTCTTCGCCCGTGAAGTCAAAGGCGCCGGCGCGCACGAGGCAGTCCAGCGTGCGGGAGTTGAGGTCGAACTCACCCAGGCGTCCGACGAAATCGCCGAAGTCCTTGTAGGGGCCGTTCTTCTCGCGTTCGGCGACGATGTTGCGCGCGGCCTGTTCGCCGACGCCTTTGATCGCGCCGAGGCCGAAGCGGATGGCGTTGTCTTTCACCACCGGGGTGAAGTCGGTGTCCGACTGGTTCACGTCCGGTCCGAGCGCCTTCATGCCGAGGGCTTCGACCTCCGCCATGAATTCGGCGAGCTTGTCGGCGTTGCCCTGTTCGGACGTGAGCACCGCGGCCATGAACTCGACCGGGTAGTTGGCCTTCAGGTAAGCGGTGCGGTACGAGAGGATGGCGTAGGCGGCGGAGTGCGACTTGTTGAAGCCGTACTCGGCGAACTTCTCCAGGGTGGCGAAGATCTCCTCGGCCTTCTTCTTGTCGATGTTGTTGGTCGTCTTGGCGCCTTCGATGAAGATGGAGCGCTGCTGCTCCATCTCCTCGCGGATCTTCTTACCCATTGCGCGGCGGAGCATATCGGCGCCACCGAGGGTATAGCCGGCGATGACGCGGGCGGCTTCCATGACCTGTTCCTGGTAGACCAAGATGCCGTAAGTCTCCTTGGCGACCTTCTCGAGAAGCGGGTGCGCGTATTTGACGAAGGTGGGGTCGTCCTTACCTTTGATATAGTCGCCGATGAACTGCATCGGACCCGGCCGATAGAGCGCGATGAGCGCCACGATCTCGTCGATGGCGGAGATGCGGAACTTGCGGCAGAGCGACTGCATGCCGCCGGATTCGAGCTGGAACACGCCGATGGTCTTGGCCTCGTTGAGGAGGGCGAAGGTCTTGGCGTC
>CAIXQT010000051.1 GCA_903921665.1 uncultured Opitutia bacterium | reverse complement strand
TTTCCAAGTCCTACGGACCCCGCACCTTGTTCGCGGAGGTCTCGCTGAACATCGCCCGTTCGGACCGCCTCGGCCTCGTCGGCGCCAACGGCGCCGGTAAGTCCACCCTCTTCAACATCATCCTCGGCAAGGACAACCCGGACGAAGGCCTCATCGAATGGGAACGCGGCGCGAACTTCGGCTTCCTTCCCCAGGAAAGCGCGCCGGTCGGCGACGAGACCATCCTCCAGATCGCGACCAGCGGCGGTAAGCTCGAGCCCGAGAACGACGACGACTGGGATATCGATTACACCCTCGAACCACGCGCGAAGAAGATCCTCGCCGGCCTCGGCTTCCGTGAGAGCGATCATGAGAAGCTCGCCAAGACGTTCTCCGGCGGCTGGGTCATGCGCGCGCACCTCGCCCGCCTGCTCGTCAGCGAGCCGACGCTCCTGCTGCTCGACGAACCGACCAATCACCTCGACCTCGAAGCCCTGCTCTGGTTCCAGGACTACCTGACGCGCTACCCGGGCGGCCTCGTCGTCATCTCGCACGACCGTGCCTTCCTCAACGCGCTTTGCACCGGCATGATCGAGCTCCGCGGCCAGCGCCTGCACGAATACACCGGCAACTACGACGACTTCCTCGTCGAACGCGTGGCCCGCAAGGACCGCCAGCAGGCGATGTTCAAGAACCAGCAGCGCGAGATCGCCCACCTGCAGACCTTCGTCGACCGCTTCGGCGCCAAGGCCTCGATGGCCTCGCGCGCGAAGTCCAAGGAGAAGCAGATCGCCCGCCTCGAAGAGGTCGCGATCGACGAGCCCGAGGATGACCTGAAGAAGATCCAGTTCCGCTTCCCGCAGCCTCCGCGCTCCGGCCTCAAGGTGATGAAGCTCGAACACGTGCAGCAGTCGTACGGCGACCACGTCGTCTACAAAGACCTGAATTTCGAATGCGAACGCGGCCAGCGCACGGTGCTCGTCGGCCCCAACGGCGCCGGCAAGTCCACCCTGCTCAAGATCCTGGCCGGCGTCATCCCCATCAACGGCGGCGTGCGCGAGGAAGGCGGCAACGTCATCACCGGCTATTTCGCCCAGAACCGCGTCGACAACCTCAATCCGAAGCTGACCGTCCTTGAGAACGTGATGGAACTCCGCACCTCGGAGAACGGCCTCACGGAACAGCAGGCCCGCGGCATGCTCGGCACCTTCCTCTTCCGCAAGGATGACGTCCACAAGAAGGTCTCGGTGCTTTCCGGCGGCGAGAAGTCGCGACTCGCGCTGGTCAAGCTGCTGATCAACCCGCCGAACTTCCTGCTCATGGACGAGCCGACGACGCACCTCGACATCATGTCGATCGACGCGCTCATCGCCGCCCTGAAGACCTACGAAGGTACGCTCTATTTCGTCAGCCACGACGTGCACTTCATCCGCGAAATCGCCAAGACGGTCCTGCACGTGCATTCCGGCCGCCTGACCCAGTATGCGGGCGACTACGCCTACTACCTCGAGAAATCCAAGTCCGGCAACGAGCGCGCCGCGCTGACCGCCGGCTTCACCGACGCCCGTCCGAAGCAGGAAGAAGCCGCGAAGGTCGAAAAGCCGAAGGCCCCCGCGAAACCCTCCGCTTCCGATATCCGCAAGCTGAAGTCCGAAGTCACCAAGTGCGAACAACAGGTCGCGGAACTCGAAGCCAAGCAGACCAAGCTCACCGCTGAACTCGCCGACCCGGCCACCTATGCCGGCGGCGTGAACGTCCAGCAATTGAACGCCCAGCTCCGCGACACGATCAACGCCCTGCAGGCCGCGACCGCCGCCTGGGAACAGGCCGCGCAGAAGCTGAGCGAGGCAGAGGGAACGTAAGGCGAAGCCCTCGGGCTTCGCGTGCAAAGGTGCAAATCGCGCGTTGCGCTGTGCAAAGGTGCAAAGGTGACACCCTGCCCAGCTAATATTCTGGGGCCTTTGGTAGGCTTTTTATAACTTTTGCACCTTTGCACCG
>CAIXQT010000050.1 GCA_903921665.1 uncultured Opitutia bacterium | reverse complement strand
GGGAGTCATCGTAACGGTCGAGCGCGTGACGGATCACTTCGCTCAAGGTGCTGAGACCGGACCGATGCTGGAAGGCGACCACTTCAGAGTGGAGCTTCGGGGGAAGCGACACGGTGATCAGGCTTTCGCTCGGGGTTTCGGTTCGGTTCGTCACGTTGCGGTTAACTCTTGATACGATACATAGGTATAACCCGCGCTTGCGCAAGAGGAAACTTTCATGTCACCGGAACGTCTCCGACGACGCGTAAAAAATCTGTTCGCGCGGCGCATCGTAAAGATGAATTCGATACGGCCGGAAGACGCGCGAGCAGTTGACCGACGCGACGCGCGGCGACAGGATGCCGTCATGAGCGACCACGCGCACGATCCGGAACACGCAGCGCCGGGCGAATGGCGGAAGCTCGCTTTCCTCGCGGCCATCAGCGGCGGATTAGGCCTGCTATCATTGGTCGCGGAGCATTTCAGCGGAACCGGCTCGCCATGGACGCTCGTGCTCGTCGCCGGCTCCTGCCTCGCCGGCGGCTGGGACGCCGCCATCGACGGATGGGCGGCGCTGAAGGAACGTCGCGTCGACGTCCACCTGCTGATGATCGTCGTCGCGGTCGGCGCTTGGTTCGTCGGCGCCCAGTGGGAGGGAGCCCTCCTTCTTTTTCTCTTTTCGACCGCCGGCGCCATCGAACATTACGCGATGGACCGCACTCGCGGCGCCATCGACGCCCTCCTGGATAAGTCTCCGAAGCATGCCCGCCGGCTGGGCGCGGATGATGTCGAAACCGAGGTGCCGGTATCCGCCCTGCTCCCGGGCGACCGTATCGCCATCCTGCCCGGCGAACTGGTGCCGGCGGACGGCAAAGTCCTGTCCGGCGAGAGCGCCGTGGATGAGTCCAACCTCACTGGCGAAGCAAAACCCGCCCTGAAACAGGCCGGATCCGATGTCGCCGGGGGGACGCTCAACTCCTGGGGCCGCCTGATCGTCGAGGTGACCCGCGCGGAACGCGACAGCGCGCTGCAGCGGATCGTCCGGCTGATCCGCGAAGCCCAGGACAGCAAGGCTCCCGCCCAACGCGCCATCGACAAGTGGGGCGACGCCTATGCGATCTTCGCGCTCTCCGCTTCGGCCCTCTTCTTCGTCTACCTGCAGCTCACCGCTCCCGAAGGCCTCCGTGAGGCCTCCCCTTTGTATAGGGCGATGACGCTGCTGGTAGTGCTGAGCCCTTGCGCCTTGGTCCTTTCCGTCCCGTCCGCGGTATTGGCCGCCATCGCGGCGGGCGCCCGCCAAGGCATCCTCTTCCGCGGCGGCGCCGCCGTGGAACGCCTCGCCGACGTCGATTGCATCTGCTTCGATAAAACGGGCACGCTGACCGCCGGCGTCCCCGAGGTGGCCGCCCTGGAAGTATTCCCCGAAGGCCCGGGTCGCCTCCGCGCCCTCAGCGCCCTGCTCACCTTGGAATCATCGACGACCCACCCCTTCGCCGCCGGCGTCGTCCAGGCCTGCCTGAAGGAAGGGGCGAGCCAGCTCCCGGTCCAAGGCCTCTCCAATTCCCCGGGACAAGGCGTCTCCGGCACCGTCGCCGGTACCCGCTGGAGCGTCGGCACCCGCGAGTTCGTCGGCGGAGGCACCCTGCCGCCCGCGACAGTGGCCGAAGGCGCGATCGTCAGCGAAGTCTGGGCTTCCGACGGCACGGTCACCATCCGTGCCACGCTGGTCGACCGCATCCGCGATGAAAGCCGCTCGACGTTGACCGCCCTGCACGCCCGCAAGATCCGTACGGTGATGCTCACCGGTGACCGCGAGGAAGCGGCCGCCGTCGCCGCCCACCAGGTCGGCATCCAATCCTACGCCGCGGCGCTCACGCCCGACGCCAAGATGGCGGCCATCCGCCGCTACTCATCCGAGGGCCACGTGGTCGCGATGGTCGGCGACGGGGTCAACGACGCGCCCAGCCTCGCCGCGGCGGACGTCGCCATCGGGATGGGCGGACGCGGCAGCGACGCCGCCCTGGAATCCAGCGACCTCGTGCTCACCGACGACCGCATCGGCCGCCTGGTCGACGCGATCGAACTCAGCCGCAGCGCCCGCCTCGCGATCCGCTTCAACGTCCTGATCTCGATCGGAGCGGCCCTCGGCATGGCCGCCTATGTGGTCTTCCGCGGGGCCCCCCTGCCCTTGGCCGTCAGCGTCCACGAAGGCAGCACCATCGTGGTCTGCCTCAACGGCCTGCGCCTGCTCGCCCACCGCCCTCGCCGGTAAACGAAAAGGCCCCCGGGCGAACCCGGAGGCCTTGCGGATGGACCGACGGAACGCTTAGCGCAGTTCCTTGCCGGCGCCGTCGAAGAGCTTGAACGCCTCGATGCTGTAGGTCGGATCAGGCTTGGTGCCCAGGCGGACCTTGCACGACTTCATCAGGTCGCGGAAGAACTCGCGGTCTTCCGTGATGATGCGCTCGAGGTTCACCGGGTGGAGCAGGATGTTGATCTCGATCTCCTTCTCGGCGCCGACGTTCTCGCGCAGGCGGCGGATGACGCTGAGGAGCTTGCGCTGGATCTCGACGGACACCGTGCGGGGGTTCTTGACGATGCCGCGGCCCTGGCAATGCGGGCAGGCCGTGTACATCGAGGTCGTGTTGGACTCGGTATGGCGCTGGCGCGTCATCTGGAGCACGCCGAGCTGCGAGATGGGGAGGATCTGGTGCTTCGCACGGTCGTCCTCCATCGCGTCGCGCAAGGTGTCGAAGACCTTCTTCCGGTCCTTCGGGTTCTTCATGTCGATCGTGTCGATCATGATGAGCCCGCCAAGGTTGCGGAGCTTGATCTGGCGGGCGGCCTCGGTGACCGCCTCGAGGTTGGCCTGGGTGATGAAGTTGCCGTCCTTGGCTCCGTCCTTGCCGCGGTGGCCGCCGGTGTTGACGTCGATGGCCGTGAGCGCCTCGGTCTCGTCGATGACGATCTCGCCGCCGCTCGGGAGCGGGACGCGACGCTGGAAGAGCTGCTCGATCTGGCGCTCGATGTTGTAGCGTTCGAAGACCGGGATGGGGTCAGCGTACAGCTCGACCCGCGAGCGGGAGCGGGGCGACACCTCACCGACGAGGTCCTGGACCAGCTTGAAGTCCTCAGGGTTGTCGACGAGGATGCGGTCCACTTCTTCCGTCAGGAAGTCGCGGACGGTGCGCTCGATCAGGCCGGGCTCCTGGTAAAGCAGGACCGGCTTGCGGTCCGGGGCGTTGATCTTCTCGACGATGGCCTGCCAGCGCTTGAGCAGCATGTGCAGGTCGCGGACGAACCAGCGGGCCTGCTTGCCTTCGCCGGCGGTGCGGATGATGACGCCCATGCCTTCCGGGATGGTCAGGGAGCGCAGGATGTCCTTGAGGCGTTCGCGCTCGGAGGATTCCTCGATCTTGCGGGAGACGCCGCACGCGCCGCTGAAGGGCATCAGCACGAGGTAACGGCCGGGCAGAGCGATATTGGTCGTCGAGCGCGGACCCTTGGTGCCGATCTGATCCTTGACGACCTGGATGACGATGTCGGAGCCGGCCGGGAAGAGCTGCGGGATGTCCTTCGCCTGATAGCGGGCCTTGCGCTGCTTCTGCTCGGCGGATTCGTTGTCGCGGATGAACTCGACCTGCGAGTCATTGGCGGCCGGGAGCATGTCCCAGTAATGGAGGAACGCGTTCTTCGGCTGACCGATGTCCACGAAGGCGGCCTTGAGGCCTCCTTCGAGGTTCTGGACGCGGCCCTTGAAGATCGCGCCGACCATGCGGTTCTCGCCCTTGTGCTCGATCTCGAACTTGTCGAGGACGCCGTTGGTGAGGAGCGCGACGCGCTTCTC
>CAIXQT010000049.1 GCA_903921665.1 uncultured Opitutia bacterium | reverse complement strand
CGCAGGATCTCGTAGGCCAGCGTCGCATCGACCGGAGGAACCTCGAGGCGCGTGGAAAGATTGACCTGATACGTATCGCCGGCGGCGATGTAATCCAGGCAACGCCCGACGGCGCGGACAAAGGCCGGTTCGTCGAGCGAGCGAGCCAGCGGCACCGCCGGCTCGGCGGCGGGCGGGGGCAGCGAAGCCGCCGGTCGCGCGCAGGTCGCCTCCCAGTGGGCGGCGAGATCGAGGGCGCGGGCGCGGGCGGCGCGTAAGGCGGAATTCGGCGAACCGACCGGGCAAAGCACGACAACCGTCAGCTCCCGCTTCGAAGCATCGAAGACGCAGGCCTCATGCGCCTCGAGGAAAGCCGCGAGCGGCGCACGGACGTCGGCCGGCGCGGACTTCACCGGTTCGAACTGCGCGGCGAGCTCATAGCCCAGCAGGGCGATCAGCCCTCCTTGGAAATCCGGCCAGCCCGCGAGACGGGGAGCGCGGACTTCGCGCGACCAGCGACGCAGATAAGCGAGCGGCTGCTCGGAGGCTTCTTCGTGCGCGCCGTCCTCCGCATGGAGCACCACGCGGCCATCCGCGAAGAAGGCCGTCGTGCGGGCAGCGCCGGGGACCGCGATGGTCAGGCTGCCGGAGCGACCGCTCTCGAGCACCGCATGGTGGCGCCCGGTGAAGAAACCTTCCCATGAGAGCGGAAGCCGCTCGGAGCGGAAGCGCGCGAGATAAGGCAGGTGCGTCCAGCCGGGGCCGGCGGCCGCCCAGTCGGCGGCCGTGACTTCGGCGAGGAGCACGGGGGTGTCAGGCATCGGCGAAGTTCAGCTTGTAGCCCGTGAAATCAGGACCCGAAAGGATTTCGCCGGCCCGTTCGGCCGTGAGGCCGTAGACGTGCAGCTCCTGACGCGAACCTTTCGAGACCACCGTGAGGCGGAGCCCGCCGCCGATCTTCATGATCTTGATCGAAAGCGCCTTGGCGCCGACGCGCGCGCTGATGACGCCGCGAGAGACGCGGCCATACCGTTCGAGGGCTTCGGCCACGGGACGGGCGGCATCCGTCAGCGACGTATGCGATCCGGCCCTGCCCCGCCCTTTGACCATGCTCAGGCGATCTCCCAATTGTAGGGATGGGAGGAAAGGAACTCGCAGCCTTTCTTGGTGACCACCACGCAGTCTTCGAAGCGGCAGCCGCCGATGCCCGGATAGTAGAGGCCCGGCTCGACCGTGATCGCGTGGCCGACGACGAGCGGAGACGTGTTGCGCAAGGCGAGCGACGGGTCCTCGTGGATGTCATAGCCGAGCCCGTGGCCCGTGCCATGGAAGAAGCCGACATAGACGCCCTTCACCAGGCCGGTCTTATAACCGAGCGACTTGAAGTGATGCTGCACCACCGTATGGACCTTGGCGCCCGTGACGCCGGCGCGGATGGCCTTGATCGCGCGGCGCTGGGCCCCGAGGACCGCGAGGACCATCTTCCGCTGTTTCGCGTTGGCCTTACCCTTGAGATACGTGCGGGTCATGTCGCCGTAATGGTGCGAAGCGATGTGACGCGGGTAGATATCGCACACGATGAGCTCGTTGGCGCGGACGGGTCCGGAACCGGAACAGTGGCAATCGACGGCTTGGTCGCCCGGGGCGATGATCAGGCCGATGTCGCACATCCCGCCCTGGCGGAGGATCGCGACCTGCGCCTCTTCCTTGAGAATCTCGGCCGTCAGCGTCTTGCCCTGCCATTGCAGCACGCCCTTCTTGTCGGCCTTGGCGGCGGCCAGCACTTTCTCGACCGCCTTGAAGCCCGCGACCGCGGCGGCGTTGCCGGCGCGGATGCCGGCGAGTTCCGCTTTCGACTTCACCTGACGTTCCGGGAAAAGCTCGGGCGCGCCGCGCTCGTTCTGCTGGGCGCCGACGGCATGGAGCTCGAGCCCGAGCTCGCGAAGACGCTGGAAAAGGCCGACCGGAAAATCCGCCGGCACCCGGAAGCGGTGGACACCGCGCTCGAGGGCCGCGAAGACGATCGCGTCGGCGACGCCGGCCTTCGGGTTGTTCTTGCGGAGATCGCCGATCGTCGCGGTGAGGTTGAGCACCTCATCGAAGGCGGATTCGTCCTTCGCGCGGCCGACTTCCATGCCGGGCAGCAATCCGATGCGGCGACCGCCGACGGAAAAAGCCGGAAACGGGTCCGAGGCGTGGAAGCCGCCGAACCAGCGCAGGTCGGCGTTCTTGGAGGGGGTCGCCATCATCAGCACGTCGCGGACGGCTGGGGCGGTGGAGCGGGCGGTGCGGGCCATGGGCGCAGGATGCCTGAAGTCCGCCCAGCGTGAAGCGCAAACGCCATCGCCCTGCGCGGCGGGCGCGCCTATCCATTGGGCGCTGGTCGGGCGACCTCTCTTCCTGGTCCGGGACGGAACCGTGCAGGAGAAGGTCATGCATCGCGAACGCATCACGCGCCATGAACTCATGTCCACGCTGCGTTAGGCAGGGCTCGCGAACATCGAGCAGGCCAAGGACATGATCCTCGAGACCAACGGCACCATCAGCGTCATCCACCGCCACCCGGCTTGACCGGGTCGGCAAATCCCGCTTTCCGCAGGCGGTTTCCCGCCTCCGGGCCGGCTACGGACGATCGGCGAGGCTTGACCCGGGCCGAGGGGCTGGGAATAGTGACCATCCTTGGCCACGCGGGTATCGTTCAGTGGTAGGACACCACTCTTCCAAAGTGGATACACCAGTTCGAATCTGGTTACCCGCACCAAGGAAACCGCTGTCGTTCAGTTCCGCCAGGGAAGCTGGCCGGCGGGCGTGACTTCGAGGAATTCCTTCCAGCACTCGACTTCGTCGGCGGACAAGGACGAGGCGACCACCAGGCGCCACTTCGGCTTGGTAGGCGCATGGCGGAGCGTCATGCCGGCCTGCTCGGGCAGGCGGTTGGCCTTGCGCGAGTTGCACCGGATGCAAGCCGTCACGATGTTCTCCCAGTTGGTCTTGCCGCCGATGTCGCGGGGCACGACGTGGTCGAGGTTGAGTTCCTCGTCGCGGAACTGACGGCCGCAGTACTGGCAGGTGTTGGCGTCGCGCAGGTAGACGTTGCGGCGGGAGAAGCGTATCTCGCGGCGCGGCACGCGATCGTATTCGCCGAGCAGCAGGACGCGCGGCACCCGGAGCACGATGCACGGCGAGCGGACGGATTCCGCGGCGGGGGGCGGCGTCTCCACGGAGAAGCGCATCCATTCTTCCGCGCTCATCACGCGGTGTCCGGAAGGGTCCGCATGGATCGCCGAAGCGCGCCCGCGGAAAAGCAGGCTCATCGCGCGGAGCACGCCGACGATGTTAACCGGCTGCCAGAGACGGTTAAGGACGAGGACGCGTTGTTCGAGGCGCGGAGGCACGATGCCGATTGATAAGCCCGGGCGGGCGGAGGGTCAACCCCCTCGGCTTAGCGACCCTTCTTCGCGTTCGACGCCTTGACCTTAGAGGCGGGGGCCGGAGCCACCTCGGCCTTGGGCATCGGAGGGGAAGTAAAGGTGTCAGGCAGGGCGACGTACATCGCCCCCGTGACGTTGGCCGGGATAGGGAACGGCACGCCGTCAATCTGGATGCGCAGGTGTTCGACCGCCGAGGAGCGCAGCTCGCTCGGTCCCTTGACGTTGATGACGACCGGCTTGTCGCGCGGGGCAAGCGTGCCGAGGCCAGGGATTTCACCCGTATTCACCTCGATGATCTGATAGCGGACCCCCGCCTTGACCGACGTAAGCGTGATCTGGTGGGGGCGGCTCGCCGGGGGCGCCGGAATCACAACCTCCGTTACCGGCTTGGGCTGCGTCCGCTTAGCCGAGGACGAGCTTAGATAAAAAACAGGATGATGAGCCCGAGGACCGTGATTCCGATCACGGCGTAAATCAACGTGTCGCGGCTCAGCGTGATCGGGTTGCCGCCGGACTCCGGCTCGAAGGCCGCATCCTCATCGGCGGCGGCTTCGAGCGGACGACGGGAAGCCTTCGCGGAATGATGCGTGTTGAAATCGGCGCCGGCCTTTTCGTCGTCGAGACGAAGGTACTTCGCGTAGACCTTCACGAAGCCGCGCTTGTAGACGTCGGCGAGGGGAATGGACTCGAACTGGTTGGCCTCCATCGACTGGAGGTAGTCGGTGCGGATCTTGGTGAACTCCGCGGCTTCG
>CAIXQT010000048.1 GCA_903921665.1 uncultured Opitutia bacterium | reverse complement strand
GGAAGGAATACGCGCCACGGTGAACATGCGGATACCCGCGTCGGCCGGACGGCTGACCGCGTCCTTGAGCGCATGGGTCGCGTTCACGGTCCAGTCCATATTGGACTGACCGGAACCGACCCAGACCTCGCCGACGATGACATCCTTGGCCACGACCTTTTCGTCGCCGGAGGTGATCACCAGGTCGGCGCCTTGCTCGGTCGCCTTGAGTCCCTTGAGCGAGGTGCGGAAGACGCCGTCGACGCCGGCGACGGCCTCGGCCTTCGCTTCTCCGAGGGAGACGGCGACCTTGGCGCCGGGACGAGCCTTGCCGTAGACGGCGGACTCGCCGGCTTGGAGCACGGCGTGGTCGGAGAACAGACGGTTGACCTTGAGCTCGGCGGCGGAGACCAGCGCGGAGCAGCAAAGCACGAGGGATGCGAGGCGGGGTAGCATCAGACCAGCAGACCTCGCGGACGGAAGATGGCAAGCCTGTCTCCGAAAGACGGTTGAAACTCCTCGGGCGGAGCGTTGTTGTATCAATACTATGAAGCACCTCCCCCTGCTCCTCCTCGCCGCGACCCTCGGCTTCGCCGCCGATGAAGCCCCCCGCCCGCAAGGTCGACCCGGCCAAGGACCGGGACAAGAAGGTCGTCAGCTACCCCGCCTTCCGGTCCAGCTCTCCCCCGACGAACAGAAGCGCCTGCGCGAAGCCATGGAGAAGGCCAACCAAGACCCGGCCGTGAAGGAAGCCCATGAGCAGGCCGCCAAGGCCCAGCAGGCTGCCCAGGAAGCCCAGAAGAAGGCACGGGAACTCACCGATGAAGCGGCCCGTAAAGCAGACCCCGAGGTCGCCCCGATTCTCGAAAAAATCCGCAAGGCCATGGATAAGCGCCCGCCCAACCAGGAAGGTCGCCAGCCCGCTCAAGAACCTGGACGCTTCCGCGAAGGCAATCGCCAGCCTGAAGGCCAGCCCCGTGGCGAAGCCCCGCATCAACGTGAGGCTAATCGTGAGCAGCCCAACCATCGCGTCGGCCAGCTCCCGGGCCTGACCCCCGACGAACAGCAGCGCGTCCGGGAAGCCATGGCCAAGGCCAACGCCGAACCCGCCGTCAAGGAAGCCCGCGAAGCCGCCGACGCCGCCCAGCGCAAGGCGATGGAGATCGCCGAGGACGCCGCTCGTAAGGCCGACCCCTCGGTCGCCCCTCTCCTTGAAAAGATGCGCAAGGCCGGCGCCAATCGCCGACCCGAAGGCCAAGGACAGCCCGGCCGCAAGCAGCCTGAATAAGCACGGATTCGCCCGTATCAAAGGCCGGCCTTCCAGCCGGCCTTTTTATTTCCCATTCAGTCCGCGGGGCTCATATTGGGCCACACCCCATGCGCCTCCCCACGCTCGCCCTCGCGGCTTTCAGCTTACTGACCTTCGCTCGCGCCGAAGATAGCCGCGTCGGTCCGCTCAAGGATCTCAACGGATACTTCCCGTTCCCCGCCCCGAAGTCGGTCCAGGAATGGGAGCCCCGCCGCGATTTCGTCCGCCGCCAGCTGCTGGTCTCGCAAGGGCTCTGGCCGATGCCGACCAAGTCGCCGCTCAACGCAGTCATCCACGGCAAGATCGACCAAGGCGATTACACCGTCGAGAAGGTCTACTTCGAAAGCGCCCCGGGCTTCTTCGTCACGGGTAACCTCTATCGCCCGAAGCACATCACGGGCAGGATCCCGGCCATCGTCTTCCCTCACGGCCATTGGACGGACGCCCGCTTCCTCTTCCAGCCCGACAAGTTCGTCCGCGAAGAGATCACGACCGGCCAGGAACGGTTCGAGCAAGGCGGTCATTCGCGTTTCCAGTCGATGTGCGTCCAGCTGGCCCGCATGGGGTGCATCGCGTGGCAGATCGATGCCCTCAGCGACTCGGATTCGAAGCAACTCTCCCCGGAAATCGTCCATAAGTTCGCCAAGCAGCGGCCGGAGATGAATCGCACCGAGGGCTGGGGCCTCTACAGCCCGCAGGCCGAGGCCAACCTGCAGAGCGTGATGGGGCTCCAGACGCTCAATTCGATCCGCAGCGTCGACTTCCTCCTCACCTTGCCCGAAGTCGACCCCACCCGCCTCGCGGTGACGGGCTCCAGCGGGGGCGGCACGCAGACGATGCTGCTCGCCGCCGCCGACCCGCGCGTCGCCCTCTCCTACCCTGTCGTCATGGTGAGCACCGCGATGCAAGGCGGCTGCTCCTGCGAAAACGCGACACTGCTCCGCGTGAACTCCGGCAACGTCGAGATCGCCGCCCTCTTCGCCCCGAAGCCCCAAGGCATGAACACGGCCAACGACTGGACGAAAGAGATGGCGACCAAGGGCTTCCCGGACCTGCAGAAACTTTACGGGCTCTATGGCAAGAAAGACCATGTGACGCTCCAACGCGGCGAACACTTCCCGCATAACTACAACGCCGTCACCCGCATGGGCTTTTATGAGGTGCTGAACCGCCACTTCAAGCTGGGCCAGGTCTCGCCCATCGTCGAAAAGGATTACGTCCCGTTGCCCAAGGAAAAACTGACCGTCTGGGATGCGGAGCACCCGGCGCCGAAGGCCGACGATGCCGACTTCGAACGTGGCCTGCTCAAGTGGCTGAAGTCCGACGCCGAGCAGCAGCTTCGGTCGGCGGCCATGACCGCCGAAGGCCGCGAGCAAGTCCTGCGCCCAGCGATCGAATCGCTCATCGGTCGACCCTACGCCCAGGCCGGCGCGGTCGGCTTCCCGGACGCGAGCACGCAGTGGCGTGATTCGCACTTCCGCACCCAAGGTAAGCTGCTCAACGCGACCTACGGCGAAGAAGTCACGATCGACTGGCTGCAACCCGTCAATCCTACCGGCGAAGTG
>CAIXQT010000047.1 GCA_903921665.1 uncultured Opitutia bacterium | reverse complement strand
GCCGACGAACAGTTGCAAAAAGAGGCCGAAAAGGTCGATTTGGCCAAGATTATCGATCAGTCCCTGCAGGCGCCGAAAAAGTAACCTCTAGGGGTATTTTTTGGTAGTCCAAGGCACGGGCTTCCGTATGTTTGAACCTCCCTCCCCACTCACATGAACAAGTTCTCGTTCCTCCTGGCTGCCCTCTGCGTCTCCCTGAATGCTCAGGAAGCCAAGCCCGCCGAATCCAAGGCCGCCGCGCCCGAGGTCAAGCTCGCTGGCGGCGCCAAGACCGAACCGAAGGCCTACTTCGCCGAAGTCTGGAACGGCAAGAGCATCGCCGAATGCCTCACGTTCCAGAAGAACGTCCAGGTCCTCGGCCAGCAGGTCGAAGAGCTCAAGCGCCTCCAGGTCTTCCTCGAGAACGCCCTCACCACCCCGGAGAAGGAAGCCCGCGGCCATGAAATCGCCGCCAAGCAGGCCAAGCTCAAGGGCGACAACGAGTCGATGGGCAAGCTCTACAACGGCTTCAGCATCGAGCGCCCTTACCAGCTCTCCTTCACCAAGGCCGTCATCGCCACCCCGATCTCCAACGAAGAGTTCACCAAGCTCTCCGGCGCCAAGGACTTCAAGCCGGACACCATCATCGCCGTCGGCGAAAAGAAGTTCCACATCCGCGACACCATCATCGGCCAGGGCGAGGTCGAGACCTTCGGTCTCTCCCTCAAGCGCATCACCGATGCCAAGGGCCAGCTCCAGCAGCTCATCGACCTCCAGCCCAAGCTGACCAAGGACGACGACAAGAAGAAGGTCGAAAAGGCCATCAAGGAGATCCAGGACGACCTCTCCAAGAGCCTCGACGAGTTCAAGAAGGCCCGCGGTTTCGATTTCAACGCCGAAGCCATCACGCTTCCGTCCGAAGCCAAGCTCGCCGTCCAGATCACCGAGGAAGAAAAGAAGGCCATCGAAGCCAAGAGCGCCCCGGCCTCGGACAAGAAGTAATCTCTTACCCCAACCCCCAACCCCATCCCTAACATGTCCGCCACCGACACCCCGGCCGCCCCCAAGGTCGACGAAAACCTGCTGCAGCACGACAACAAGGTCTTCTTCAAGTTCGTCACCATCAGCCACCCTGAGACCCTTACGCGCTTCACCAATGACGTGAACGTCATGGTGGCTCAGGCCCAGAAGATCGTCGAACTCAACCAGCGCATCCAGAGCGCCCTCACGACGACCGAGAAGGACGCCGTGACGAAGCTCCGCGAAGCCGAACTCCTGGACTTCAACCAGAAGGACGCCGTCTTCGAGAAGGTCTACGGCTTCAAGATGGACACCGTCGCGATCCGCCCGCACTTCATCCAGAACCAGGCCATCCAGCTGATGTCCCCGGTCACCGACGAACAGATCGCCGAGCTCCGCAAGAACCCCGAGTTCAAGGAGAACGAAGTCGTCGCCCGCGGTAACCAGAAGATGATCCAGCTCTGCAAGATGACCGGCGAGCACATCCCGCTCTTCGAACGCAACATCAACATCGTCCAGGCCCAGCAGAACGCCCTCCTCCAGCTTCGCGCCGCCGAGCAGACCGCTACGGACGAAGCCGCCAAGAAGCGCGCACAGGAAGAGATCGCCAAGGTCACCGAGACCCTCACCCAGAACGCCGAACACATGGGCAAGACCTACGGGATCTTCTCCAACAACATCGTGTTCGACGTGCTGGAAGCCAAGTTCTGGGTCGCCCTGACGCAGGACGAAGTGAAGGCCTACGTCGAGAAGACCCACGGTGCTGCTCCGGCCGCCGCCGCTCCGATCGCCATCGAAGCCCCGAAGGCCGAGAAGAAGGCTGAGAAGAAGAACTAAGCTTCGCGCTTATCCTGACCGACAAGGCCCGCCCTCACCGGCGGGCCTTTTTGTTGGTCAGAAAAGCTCGCCCTGCCGGGAGTCGTCCGCCGGCTTGGCCTTCGGCTTCGGGGCTTCGATCGGCTTCGGCGCCGGCTCCGACACGGCGCGGCCATGCTTCGTCTGATAGCGCCGGAGGGTCGAATGCATCTCCATCTCCGCGAGGAAACCCTCCACGGCCGCGATATCCTCGGCCACCGGCTGGCCAGGTTCGAAATCGAAGTCGGTCCGGAAGGTGACCAACGTCAGGTTGCCGCGGATCCGGTCCGCCTCGGCCTTCACCTGCTCACGGAAGCGCTCCGGCTGCAGGACGTCCGCGGCGGCGAGCACGCCCTCGAGGTCGCCGTATTCGGTGAGCCATTTCACCGCCGTCTTCGGGCCGACGCCTTTGAGTCCGGGAATGTTATCGGAAGCATCGCCGACGAGGGCGAGGTAGTCGGCGATCCGGGAAGGGGGTACGCCGAACTTCTCGGTGACGGCCGCCGGATCGAGCCGGCGCCAACCTGCCGCCGGATTCGCGGTCGGCGGCGGTGCCAGCTGGACGACCGGCCCGCCGACGCACTGCCCGAAATCCTTGTCGGCGCTGACGATCACGCATTCGTCACCTGAGGCCGAAAGAATGCGGACGGCGGTGGCGATGAGGTCATCGGCCTCGACCCCGCGGCGCTCGAAGACCTGGAAGCCCAGCAGCGCGGTCAGCCGCTTGATCTCCGGGAGCTGCTGGACGATCTCCTCCGGCGTGTCGTCCCGTTGGGCCTTATATTCAGGCAAAGCGGCCAGATGGCGATCGGAGCCGCCGAGATCGAAGAAGACGGCGCAGCGATCAGGCTTCTCGCCGTCACGCAGGTCCTGCAACGACTTCATCCAGCCGTGCAGGGCGCCGGTGGGAAACTGATCGGACTGCCGACGCAGATTGGAACGCTCCATCGCGAAATGGCTCCGGAAGACCAGATTGAAGCCATCGACGAGCAGCCAGCGCATACGGGAGTGTCGCTTGACCCGGCGGGACCATCGAGAAAAAAGCGGGCCCGCCGAATGGCGGGCCCGAGATGTCCTGGCTTGAGGAGCAGGCTTACTTGGCCGGCTCAGTGACGACCGTGGGCTGAGCCGCAGGCGGCGCAGCGACTTCGATCGGCTCACGATAGACCGCGCCGCCCGGGGAGATGAGCGTGGGGTTCGAGAAGGTCGAACCCGCGCGCATGCCCGGGTGGGTGCTACGAAGAGTGGCGCCACCCGGAGAGACCAGGTTAGCAGTCACGAACACCATGAGGCTGCGCTTCTGCACGGACTTTCCGGTCGAACGGAAAGCCGCACCGATGAGAGGGATGGAACCGAGAACCGGTACCCTGTCTTCGACGGTCTTCACTTCTTCGCGAGTCAGGCCACCGATGACGACCGTGGCACCGTCGAAGACGGTAACATCGGTGGTCACTTCACGGGTACTGAAGATCGGCTGGAAGAAGCCCGAAGGGACGGACACGGTAACGCCGCCGCTGATGGCGATCGAGGTGCCGCCGTATTCGACGAAGCCTTCGAATTCGGTCACCTTCGGCTTGAGGTTAAGGGCGATGGAATCATCGGCCGCGACGGTCGGGGTGACTTCGAGATTCACACCGACTTCCTGAACGGTGAAGTCCTGGGGCGTACCAGCGGTGATCGTGACACCACCGCCACCACCGTTGGCGGTCGTTGGCGTCACGGTGGACTGCGTGTCACCGTATGCCTGAGGGTAGCGGAGCAACTGAGCCACGCGGATGACAGCCGTCTTACCGTCGAGGACGGTCAGGCTCGGGGACGACATCAAGTCGCTACCAGAGTTCTGCTCGATGGCGCGGATGGCGACCGCAAGCGTCTCTCTCCCGAGGAAACCGACCGTACCGCTGTAGGCGTTGCCGGTGCTGGCGCCAAGATTGGCACCAGAGGGGAAGCTCGGAGGGGTCTGGGGATTGCTGACCGACAGGGAATTGGCCGGGTCATCGATCGTGATC
>CAIXQT010000046.1 GCA_903921665.1 uncultured Opitutia bacterium | reverse complement strand
GCTGACGTCATGGCCTTCGGCGCGCAGGGCTTCGACGGCAGGCCTGATGACCGTATCATCTTCTTTGCCCAGCAAGCCGGCTTCGCCGGCGTGCGGGTTCAGTCCGCAGACGGCGATGCGCGGGCGGCGGTCGCCGAGCTTCGTGCGCAGCGCGCTGAGCGCGAGCACCGTGCGACGGATGTCCGCGGCACTGACTGCGCGGGGTACTTCGGAGAGCGGAATATGCCAGGTGACGAGTCCGACGGTCATCTTGCCGCCCGCAAAGGCCATCACGGGCTCTCCGCCCCAGCGGTCCGCGAAGAATTCCGTCTGCCCGGGGAAGGCATAGCCCACGCCGGCGAGGCCTTTCTTGTTCACGGGGCCGGTGACGACCGCGGAGAACCTCGCGCCGGTGGCGCCGCGCGCGGCCATCTCCATCGCTTCGATCGCGATCAGCTGACCGGCTTCATCGGGCTTGCCGGGACGAGTGACGAATTCCTTCGGCCCGACAGCGATGCCTTGGCCGAGCTGCGCGATCCAATCGGCCGGGCCGATGGGTACGACGGAACCGGCAAGTCCGGGGTGGGCCTTAAGCCAGCTGGCGATGAGTTCCGGGCCGACGCCGGCCGGATCTCCGCAGGTGACGGCGATGGGCAAGGGGCTCATTCGGGCGAGACGAAACGGCCGCGTTTGCCGCCGAGGAAGAAGCCGAGGAATTCGCGCGCTTCCGCGGTCTGGTAGCCGCCTTCATCGAGGGCTTTCTGGGCGAGCGTCGAGCAGGCGCCGTGTGTCGCGTAGACCGCATGGTAGGCTCGCTTGATCTCGGCAACGGCTGGCGTCGGCACGCCGCGGCGACGCAGGCCGATGAGGTTGAGCCCGGCGATCAGATTGCGACCGTGGGCCAGCGCGTTCGGCGGGACATCCTCGGTGATGACGGCGTTGCCCGAGACGAGCGCGCCGCCGCCGATCCGGCAGAACTGGTGCACGGCGACGCCGCCGCTGACGAAGGCCTTGTCCCCGACGTGGACGTGGCCGCCGAGCATGCAACCGTTGGCGAGGATGATGTTCGCTCCGAGCACGCAGTCATGGGCGACGTGGCTGCCCGCCATCAGGAGGCAGTCGGCTCCGATGAGGGTGTTCTCACCGGGTTTGGTCGCCCGATGAATCGTGACGTGCTCGCGGAGCACCGTGCGATCGCCGATGACCGTGCCGGAGGCGGTGTTCACGTCGAAGGAAAGGTCCTGCGGGTCGCCACCGACGACCGCGAAGTGGTCGACCTTGACGCCGGCGCCAAGCGCGGCGCGGGACTTGATGACCGCATGGGCCGCGACACGGCAGCCAGGTCCGAGCGTCGCGTCCGCTTCGATGATCGCGAACGGGCCCACCTCGACGTCGGGGGCGAGTCGGGCGGAAGGATGGATTTGGGCGGAAGGATGGATCACTTAAGAGGGGAGGCTGAGCCGAACAGCTCCAGCTGGGCGGCCTTCACCATATCGTAGACTCGGAGCAGGCGGAGCAACTGCAAGGTGTCGGATTTGGCGTAGCTCTGGTTTGATTCGACCGCTTGGACCAAGTTCTCGAGGATCGTCCGGAAGGTCAGCACATGGTCGACGCCGCTTTCGCGCAGCAAGGTGATGCTTTCCGAGCGTTGGGGTTCGGTGGTCGGTATGCCCGGCAGGACGAGGATTTTCGCAAGCGACTGTCCTTCGTCCGGCTGAAGGTCGGCGAAGGCCTCCTTGGCGGCTTCGACGGCCTCCTTGCGGACGAACTCCAGCAGGTCGCCTTTCTTGATCATCGTCGGGGTGATGGCCTTGGTCGTGTGCCACGCTTTGACCGCGACGACGGCGGTGGTCAGTCCTTGGAGGTCCGAGCTGAAGAGCTGGAAAGGAATCTCGCCGGTGCGGCGCGGCGACGGGTTGATCACCAGTAGGTCGCCTTCTTCGTCGGCGCGTTTCCTCCGGGATTGGACGGCGTACTTGCGGGACTGCCGCACGAAGAAGCCGTTCATCTCGAAGTACTCGCGGACCAGACTGTCGTCGAAACCCGCCATTGGGCCAAGGATGCGGCCG